>JAUIGT010000170.1 GCA_030432615.1 Verrucomicrobiia bacterium | reverse complement strand
GGGTGTCGGAAATTTCTGGCAGCGACGCTGGTGGCGCACCCTGCCGGCGTTCTACCTCTTCCTGCTGGTGGCCATCGTCCACCACTCGATCCGGGGTGAACTGCCCGAATCCGGATGGACCGGCGTACTGCCCTATTTCCTGTTCCTCCCCAACCTGATGTCGCCGAACGAGGTCTTCTTCGACGTCTCGTGGTCGCTCTGCGTGGAGGAGGCCTTCTACCTGCTCTTTCCGCTGTTCCTGTTGCTCTTTCACCGCGTCACCGAATCGCGACGGGCGGCCTTCGCCATCGGGATCGGCCTCTTCGTTCTCGTCAGTCTTTCGCTTCGCGAGATCGCCTTCGCCGCCTGGCCCGCCTCCCAGAGCCGGGTGATGACGCTCCCCCGTCTCGACGCCATCGCCTACGGGGTCGCCGTGGCGGTGCTGCTCCAGGTGCGCGGATTCTCGCGGACCGAAAGGAAAATCCTCGCCGGCGTCGGCTGCGCCCTGCTCGTCGCGGTGATCGGATTTCACTTCGCCCGGCGCCCGATCGAGAACGCCACCTGGTTCTTTCGGCTCGGGCTCATCGCCATGCCGCTGGGCTTCGCACTCTGCATGCCGCTGTTGGAAACGTGGCGAAACCTGCCCAATTTCGCCGAGCGGCTCCGCCGGCCGATCACGGCGATCAGCCTGTGGTCCTACTCGATCTACCTCTGCCATCACACCCTGATGATGGCCATCTACCCGCTCTTCGGTGAAGCCCGCGAACACTTCGCGGTCAAGATCGTCACCAAGATCGTCGCGCTCGCCGTCATCCTGGTGCTGTCCCGCTTCGTCTATCGGCATTTCGAATCCCGTTTCACCCGGATGCGTCCGCCGGAAATCCATGACGCCGATCCCCCGCGCAGGATCACTTCTCGATCCGCCCTGCCCCGGGTAGAAAGCGCGCCCGCCACCTCGCGCTGAGTCCTCCGCCTTCATCGCGCCAAACGTGAAGACGTACCCGCTCGGCTCTCGCCCCTTCCGGACCGAATCGGTATCGTTTGGGAAGCTCGGCAACCTGTTTCTCCATGTCTCTCCATCGCCCCTTCCTCCCTCTCGTCCTCGCGGCCCTCGCCACGATACCGAACCTTCCCGCCCAGGACGCGCCCGCTCCTCCTGTCCAGGAAGTTGCGCCAACGCCGAAGGCGGCCCCGGACCCGGCTCCCGCGCCGCCCCCGAAGCCGGAAGCCAAGCTGAGTTTCCAACTCGAAAACGCCACCCTCGACGGGCCGTGGTCGGGACAGCAGCTGGTGGTCACGAACGCCGCCGGCGACCGGCCCTCCGATGTCACCGCCTCCGTGGATTGGAAGGCGGAACCCGCCGGTGTCGTCACCATCGATGAACACGGCTACGTCAAACCCGCCGGCAACGGCAAGGCGGTCGTCACCGCGAGCCTGCCGGGACATCGCGGCCCCGTCGCCCGGGCGGAGATCGCGGTGAACGCCTTCGACACGCAGCCGGAGATCGATTTCGTCAACGATGTGGTTCCCGTCTTCACCAAGTACGGCTGCAACGGCGGCGGATGCCACGGGAAGTCGGGCGGCCAGAACAACTTCCGCCTTTCCCTGCTCGGTTACGAGCCCTGGAACGACCACGACTGGCTGGTGCGCGAGTCGCGCGGGCGCCGGATCTTTCCCGCCTCGCCCGGGCACAGCCTGCTCCTGATGAAGGCCACCGGCGAGATTCCCCACGAGGGCGGCATCCGCATGGACAAGCAGTCCGACGACTACGCCACCATCGTTCGCTGGATTCGCCAGGGCATGCCCTACCAGCCCGAGGAAGCGCCCAGGGTGGAACGCATCACCGTCTTTCCCGAGGAACGGGTTCTCACCGCCCACGCCGAGCAGCAACTGGCGGTGACCGCGTGGTTCTCCGACGGCACCAGCCGCGACATCAGCCGGCTCGCCATCTACGAGGCCAACCAGGAGGAAATGGCCGAGGTCGATGAGACCGGGCACGTGATCCTCGCCGACGAGACGGGGACCACCTCGATCATGATCCGCTTCCAGGAACACGTCGCCGTCTTCCGCGCCACCATCCCGCTCGGCGAGAAGATCGAGAAACTGCCCGAGCCGAAGAACTTCATCGACGAGCAGATCTTCGAGAAGCTCACCCTGCTCGGGCTGCCGCCATCGCCTCCCGCCGACGATCACACCTTCCTCCGGCGCGTCACCGTGGACATCGCCGGGCGCCTGCCCACCGCCGAGGAGACCGAGAAGTTTCTCGCCTCGAAGGATCCCGACAAGCGCGCCAGGACCATCGACGCTCTCCTCGATTCGCCCGACTACGCCGCCTACTTCGCCCAGAAATGGGCCGGCATCTTCCGCAACAAGCGGGCCAAGGACACCTACCAGCGCGGCACCTACGCCTTCCATGACTGGCTGCGCACCTCGTTGCAGGAAAACGTGCCCTACGACGAACTGGTCACGGAAATACTCACCGCCTCCGGCGAGATCGGGCGCAACCCGGCGGTCGGCTGGTACCGGGCCGTAAAGGACCAGAAGGAGCAGATGCAGGACATCGCCCAGGTCTTTCTCGGCATCCGCATGCAGTGCGCCCAATGCCACCATCATCCCTACGAGAAGTGGTCGCAGGACGACTACTACAGTTTCGCCGCCTTTCTCACCACCGTGGGACGGAAGCCCGGCGAACAGCCGGACGAGGACATCATCTTCCATCGCCGCACCACCGCCGCGATGCAGAATCCCAACACCAAGGTCACCCTGAAACCGACTCCGCTCGGCGCCGAACCGCTGGAGCTTTCCCCGGCCGATGATCCCCGCGTCGCCCTGGCCGACTGGCTCACCGCCGAGGACAATCCCTGGTTCGCCCGCATGCTGGTGAACCGCTACTGGAAGCATTTCTTCAGCGTCGGCCTCGTCGAACCGGAAGACGACATGCGGGTCACCAACCCGGCCTCGCATCCCGAACTGCTCGACGGCCTCGCCACGCAGTTCGCCGCGGACGGCTTCGATCTCAAGGAACTGATCCGCACCATCTGCAACAGCCGCACCTACCAGCTCAGCGCGGTGCCCAACGCCCACAACGTCGCCGACAGCCAGAACTTCTCCCGCTACTATCCCAAGCGACTCCAGGCCGAGGTGCTGCTCGATTCCATCAACGTGGTCTCGAAGTCGACCGACACGTTCCGCAACCAGCCGCAGGGTGTCCGCGCCACCTGGCTGCCGGACGACAAGTTCAACGGCGATTCCTACTTCCTGACCGTGTTCGGACGACCGGAGATGGACAGCGCCTGCGAATGCGAGCGCGTCGCCGACGCCAACCTCGCCCAGAGCCTGCACCTCATCAATTCCGACACCATCCAGACGAAACTGAACCACGATGCCGGTCGCGCCGCCGCCCTTGCCAAGGCCACCGACCGCAGCGACGCGGACCGCCTCTCCGAACTGTATCTCTACGCCCTCGCCCGCGAACCGCGCGCCGAGGAACTGGCCGCCGCCACCGCGCACCTGGAGAAGAAGCGGAAGCGCGCTGCCGAGAAGACCGACGACGAACTCACGCCGGAAAAAGCCGAGCGCGAGGCCTTCGAGGACATCCTCTGGGCCCTCGTGAACACGAAGGAATTCCTGTTCAACCACTGAGCGTTTCTCGCTTCCCCCCCAGTTCGCTTCGGCGTCCCTGCCCCTTTTTCGAAAATGTTGTTTCGTCGCCTATTCGTAGCGTGGGTCTCCAGGCCCGCGCCCACGCCTCGCCTGGATCGGGAACGAGCCTGGAGACCCGTTCTACTCTCGCTGGCGTTTCTCATCGCTCCCTCCGTCCTCCACGCCCAGCTCCCCTCCGCCGAACTCCACGCGATTTCACCGCCCGTCATCGAGGCCGGCCAGACCACGGAGATCAGCCTCGTGGGGACGAATCTCGACGCGCTCTCCGGGCTCCACTTTTCCGATTCCCGGATCAAGGCGGAGCCGATCCTGCTCCCGGCCTCCGAATTTCGAAAGCAACCGGTCCAGGACGGAACCAAGTTCCGCGTCACCGTGCCGGCGGACGTCGGCGAAACCGTCGTGGAAGTCCGCAGCACCGGCTACTTCGGACTCTCCACCTCGCGGCCGCTTTTCATCGTCGCCCCGGGAACCGAACTCATCGCCGACAACGCCGGCACCGGCCACCACGACATCGAGTCGGCCCCGCCGCTGCCCCGCGATGCCATCGCCTACGGCACCGTCGATGCCAACCGGATCGACTACTGGCGCTTCACCGCCAAGAAGGGCGAGCGCCTCCTCGTTCACTGCCGCGCCGAGCGAATCGATTCCCGGGCCGACGCCGCCCTGCAGGTCTGCGACGAGACCGGGCGCGCCCTCGAGTCGAACCGTGACGCCATCGGTCGCGATCCGATGATCGATTTCACCGCGCCGGCCGACGGCGACTACTGGATCGGCGTCCACGACTTTCTCTACAACGGCGGCAACACCTACCCCTACCTCCTCACCGTGAGTGCCCGCCCTTGGATCGACGCCGTCTTCCCGCCGGCCGGTCAACCGGGTCAGATCCTGGAGGCAACCCTGTTGGGTCGCAATCTCCCGGGCGGCAGCCCCGGCGAAGGGCTGAGCATCGACGGCAAACCGGTCGAGACGCTCCCGGTCCGCATCACGATCCCGAACGAGCCCGGGCCCGCGCGCTTCGAGTGGGGACGCCCGAGCCACGGCCAACTCCCGGATTTTTCCTATCGACACGAAAACTCGAACGCGGTCGAGATCGGCTTCGCGGACGCCAAGGTGATCCCGGTCCAGAACGACGCCGACATCCCCGCGGTGACGCCGCCCTGCGAGATCGCGGCGCGCTTCGATGAAGAGGGCGACAGCGACGAGTTTCGTTTCGTGGCGAAGAAGGGCGTGGCCTACGCCGTGGAAATCGTCGGCGACCGGCTCGCGGGCCGCATCGATCCCTACCTCGTGATCGAGAAGGTGACGAAGGGCGAAGAGGGCACCGAGAGTTTCACCAAGGTGCGGGACGGCGACGACGAGGCCGACCGGGGCGGCGCCACCTTCGACGCCGGTTCGCGCGACGTCGGGCTGAATTTCACCGCCGACCAGGACGGCGAGTATCGCGTCACCGTGGTCGACCAGTTCGCCGGCGGCGGTCCGGAGAGACACTACCGGCTCGCGATTCGCCCGGCGCATCCTGACTTCGAGGTGCTGGCCATCACCGAGCGTTCCTACCTCGACACCAAGCAGGCCTTTCCCGCCGCCCCGCTGCTGCGCAAGGGAGGCACCGCCGCGCTGCGCGTGATCGTGAATCGGCGCGAGAATTTCGACGGGCCCGTCACCCTGACCGCCGAAGGCCTGCCCGCCGGCGTTTCCTGTCCGCCTCTCACCATCGCGGGCAAGGACACCACCGCCCGGCTCGTGTTTTCCGCCACCGCCGATGCCGCCGGTTGGGCCGGCGAGGTGAAGGTCGTGGCCAGTGCCAAAGTGGGCGACCGGGAGATCCGTCATCCGGTCCGGTCCGGGACCGTGGTCTGGGGAACCACGGACTACACCGCGAACCGCGTTCGCTCCCGGCTCGACTCCGGCATTCCCCTGGCCGTGAGTGAGGCCGAATCCGCGCCGGTTTCGTTCGAGATCGGCAACGATCGCCACTTCACCGTGACCATGGGCGAGAAACTGGAGATTCCCGTCAAAGTCACCGGCCGCAACGGGATCAAGGGCAACCTCGCCCTCGTGCCCAGCGGCCTGCGCGGTCTCGCCAAGCCGCCGACGGTGAACCTCGATGAAAAGGCCACCGACGGAAAGGTCACGCTCGATTTCAAAGAGGTGAAAGGAACTTTCACTCCCGAACCCGGCACCTGGACTTTCGTTCTCCAGGCCTCGGGAACGACGAAATACCGTCATCGCCCGGAAGCGGTCGATCTCGCCACCGAGGAACAGAAGTTGGCCGACCAGTTGGCGAAGCAATACGCCGAATCCGTCACCCGGGCCAAGGCCGCCGCCGATACCGCGAACCAGGCGCTGGTCGAGGCCGAGAAGAATCTCGCCGCCGCGTCCCCGGAAGCGAAGCCCGGCGCCGAAAAGACCGTGGCTGACGCCAAGGCGAAACTCGAAGCCGCGCGGAAGGCACAGGCAGACGCCGAAGGGAAAAAGACGGCCGCGGAAAAGGCCAAAACCGACGCCGCCAACCGGCTCAAAGCCGCCACTGCCCAGGCCAAGGAAAAGGACGTAAAGTTCACGACCTACTCCCTGCCCATCACCATCGAGGTGAAACCGGCCCCCGAAGCCAAGAAGTGACTCCTTCGCGATTCCGGTCGCCTTGGCCGGATGCGGCAAGGGTGGCGACGAATCCTTTTCCCTGCCCAGGTCCCCTTTTCTCCCCATGAAACCTGCCCTTCTCTCCCTATCCCTCCTGTTGGCGCCGGCGCCATTCGCCTTGGCCCAGGAGCCGCTTCCCGTGGCCGACCTGAAGCGCGAGGAGCCGGTCAATTTCGCCACCGAGGTCTACCCCTTTCTCAAGGCCAACTGCCTCGCCTGTCACAATTCCACCAAGGCCAAGGCGGATCTCATCCTGGAGTCTCCGCAGGACATGCTGAAGGGCGGCGACACCGGTCCCGCCATCGAACCCGGCAACGGAGGGAACTCCTTCCTCTTCACCACGGCGGCCCACATCGAGGAGCCGACCATGCCCCCGGCCAACAACAAGTCGAAGGCCAAGAACCTCACGCCGGAACAACTCGCCCTGCTCAAGTTGTGGATCGACCAGGGCGCCAAGGGCGACGCCGTGGCCACCGAGGCGCCGGAATCGTGGACCATCCTCACCGGCAACCAACCCATCTACACCGCCTCCATTTCCGAGGACGGACGCTTCGCCGCCGCCGGTCGCGGGCAACAGATCCACGTCTACGATCTCCGGCTCGGAAAGCTGGCCGCCACCCTGAAGGACCCGGCCATCGAGCGGGGTGCCGCCCACCTCGACCTCGTGCACTCGATCGCGTTCAGCCCCGACGGCAGCCTCGCCTCCGGCGGCTACCGGACCGCCAAGATCTGGAAGCGCGCCGAGGCCGCGGCCGGCTCGGCCATCGCCCTGCCCAGCGATCCCGGCATCGTGGCCGTGAGCCCCGACGGAAAACGCGCCGCCATCGGCGCCACCGACGGAGCCATTCTCATGATGGACCTGACGAAACCGGAAACGACCCCGGTCACCATCAAGGATCACGCCGGTGCCGTCACCGGGCTCGCCTTCTCCGCCGACGGCGCCACCCTGTTCTCGGTCTCCGCCGACAAGACGGTCAAGAGCCGCCCGCTCTCCGATCCCACCAAGGTCGCCAGCCTCGCTCTTCCGGCCCCGGCCAACGGCATCGCCCTCATCAACGGAGGCAAGCACCTCGCCATCGCCGGCGCCGACCAGGCCATCCGCCTCTGCGCCGCCGACCTGAAGAGCCCCCTCGCCTTCACTCCGCCTCCGCCACCGCCCGCTCCCAAGCCCGCTCCGCCCCAGCCGAAACCGGAAGCCAAGCAACCGCCCGCGCCGGCGAGCAAACCAACCGACGCGGCACCCGCCAAGCCCGCCCCGGCTCCCGCCAAGCCCGAGGAGAAAACCGCCCAAGCCGCGGCTCCCAAGCCCGCGGCGAAGAAACCCGAGCCCAAGCCGGCTCCGGCTCCCGCACCGGCCAAGCCGGCACCCCAAGCGGAACCGCCGAAGCCGAAGCCGCTGGTCGATTTCAAGCCGCATGCCCAGCCGGTGGTCGCCATCGCCGCCGCCAAGGCCGACGGCAGCGAATTCGTGGCCGGCTACGCCGACGGCACCGTGATCCAGTTCAAGATCGATCCCGCCAAGCCGGGGGATCCGCCCAAGGAAGTCCGTCGCCTTGCCCACGGCACCGCGCTCACCCGGATGGCGGTTTCCCTGAACGGACCGGCCGGTCCGCGTCTCGCCACCGCCGGCGACAGCGGTTCGGTCAATCTCTGGAACCTCGCCGACGGGGCCAAGGTGGCGGAACTGAAGGGCGATCCCTCGCTGGCTCCCCGCATCGCCGCCCTCGAGCGCGACAGTTCCGTGGCCTCGCGCCTCAAGGCTCACTGGGACAGGCAGGGCCCCGAAGCCGAGAAGCTCTGGAAGGCCGAGAGCGAGAAGGCCAAGGAAGCCGGCGCCGAGATCGCCAAGGCCCGCCGCGACCTGGTCGGCAAGCGCGCCGCCCGAGCGGCACTCCTGGCCCAGTCCCCGCCCGCCAAGGAAGAGGACCTCGCCAAGGCCACCGAGGATCTCGTCGCCGCCGAACGCGCGCTCAGTGGAGCCCTGCGCAATCGTGATCTCTCCGCCCGCCTTGCCGGCGACGCCTTCGCCGACCAGACGGCCGCCCAGTCCGCCACCGCCGAAGCCGAGAGCCTGGTCGCCGCGATCAAGACCGAGATCGAAGCGCTCCAGAAAGCCGTTCCCGAGGCGGAAAAGAACACCGCCAACCTCGCGCTCGCCTTTTCACCCGACGGCACCACCCTCGCCCAGGCCAACAAGGACGGCACCCTCCGGCTCTGGAGCGCCGCCGATGGTGCATGGCTGGAGGACTTCGCAGCCGGTGAGGGAGTGCGTTCCCTCGCCTTCGCGGAAGCCGGCAGCCTGCTGACCGCCAAGGGCGATCGCAACCTGTTGGTCTGGACCTTGCCCGGTGCTTCCTGGTCGTTGGCGAAGACGCTCGGTGACGGCAAGACGCCCGATCCCTTCGTGGATCGCGTCACCGCGCTGGCCTTCTCGCCCGACGGCAGCCAATTGATCACCGGCACCGGCGTTCCCTCCCGTTCCGGCAACCTGCTTTCCTGGGACACCGAATCGTGGTCCATCCTCGCCCGCGGCGACAAGGCCCACGAGGACACCATCACCGCGCTGACGTTCTCGCCCGACGGCGACCGCTTCGCCAGTGCCTCGACCGACAAGCTGATCAAGGTCTTCGATGCCGAGACACTCGAATACCAACAGACCTTCGAGGGGCACACCAGCCACGTTCTCGACGTCGCCTGGAATCCGGACGGCCTCACCCTGGCCAGTTCCGGAGCCGACCTGCAGGTCAAGGTCTGGAGCCTGGCCGAGGGCCAGCAGACCAGCAAGGTCGAGGGCTTCGACAAGGAAGTCGGATCCGTCGTCTACGTCGGCGCCACAGACACCCTCCTCACCGCCAGCGGCGACAAGACGCTCAAACTGGCCAACGCGCCGCTTCCCGAAGCCGGCGACACCTTCCTCCACACCGCCGACGCCAGCGCCGACGGCAAGCTCATCATCGCCGGAGGCCAGGACGGGGTACTCCGCCTCTGGGACGCGGCCGGGAAGAAGCTGCTGAAGGCCTTCCCATCACCCGAGGCCGATTCCGGGAAGGTGGCGAAGGAGTGAAAAACCGGATTTCGTTCAGGCAGGAGGAAAACCTGAGCGCGGATCGAACGCCGAGAGGATTGAGCGAAATTCCTCGGCTTCGCTCCTGGGGACGTCGTCTCGCAATTCGTTGAATCCCGGCTGTTCTTCGAATCCCGATGACGCACTTTCTTGTCATCCCGAGCGAGCCCGCGAGCCGAGGGATCTCCCGCCAGCGGGAAACAAGTTCCCAACCTCGCAGCATTTGACTGGCTCCCGCCACGCCCTCACCAGCGCGAGCGCCAGCCAACGTCTTGTCCACCGGCGAATCCAAGAATCCGTTTCGTTCCTCGGGATGACAAGGAGGCCCCCTTCGAGAACTCCATTTCCGAATCGGTGAGAAGCATGGGATTTCATCCCATGTCTGTCCGCATCGGGGCGGGACTGCCTCTCCTTTCCAAATAAAAACGCCCTCCGATTTCGGAGACCGTCTTCAACTAGGGGGAATGGCAGGAGAACGTCGTTCAGAAAAGATTGAGACCAAACTCGCGAAAGATGCCGGCGAGATGGAAGCGGGCTTCCCGCCAACTCCGCCAGGGGCAGCGCAGGTGCATCAGGATGCGTTGCGGCCGGGATGGTTCGAAGAATTCGGGGGATTTCATCGCATTGACTCCTTTCTGTTTGTTTAGACGGATGATCCCCGACCCTTTATTCTATTTTTCCGCGCGAATTACTGATGTGAAACCTAAGCCGCAGCGCTCCGTTCCCGGACTTGACCGGCCGAATCCTCCTCTGTATGCACGGTTGATGCGCGTCTATTCTCTCTTCGCTGCGCTGCTGTCGCTGTCGCCCCCGGCTCTTGCCGAGACCGCGCCGGAAATCCCGGTTCCGGTGGGCGCGGCCCGCGTGGACATCACGCCGTCCGACCCGGTTCACCTGATCAACGAGCTGGGCGAGGATGAACTCGCCGGTGTCGCCGATCCGCTCTTCGCACGGGCTCTCGCGATCGGGGAGGGCGACGAAACGATCGTCCTCCTCGCCTTCGACGGCATCGGGGTGTCCTCGGCGATCACCGTCCCTGTCCGGGAACAACTCGCCCGCAGCCATCGTCTTTCCCCCGCCCGCATCGCCGTCACCGCAACCCACACTCATTGGGCGCCGCACCTGCGCGGGCTGTTGCCGACCATCTGGCGCGGGCCGCTGCCGCCCGAGCAGCAGGAACGAGTCGATCGCTACACCGATCTACTCATCGAATCCCTCGTCGAAGTCGCCAACGAGGCCCTCGATCAACGGAAGCCGGCCCTGCTTTCCCGAACCGAGGGCCGGCTCGGTTTTGCCGCGAACCGCCGGCTTGAAGGCGAGGGAAAGCTCACCGTCGATGATTCCCTCATGTTCACGTGGAATCCCGACGCGCCGGTGGATCACTCCCTCCCGGTGCTGGTTGCTCGCGACGCCGATTCGCCCGATCGCATTCTCGCCCTGCTCACCACCTACGCCTGCCACAACGTGGCCCTCACCGGACGCGACATCGCCCGGTTCGAGAATCGCGTCCACGGCGACTGGGCCGGGTTGGCCACGAAGGAAATCGAGAAGCGGCATCCCGGCACGATCGCCCTGCTCACGATCGGCTTCGGCGGCGACCAGCGTCCCACCCCCTGCGGCGGGGCCTCGGTGGCGGCGGCCCACGCGGTTTCCCTCGCGGACGAGGTCGATCGGCTTCTCGAGAAAATCGGACGCTGGCAACGCATCGCCGCGTCCTCGATCGAGGCGCGCCTCGAGGAAACCTCCCTCTCCCTCGAACCACTGCCGGACGACGCCACGCTGGAACGCTACCTCTCGCAGATCAACAGCCCCTCGCGCAGCGCCATCGCCCGCGCCCACACCGCCTCGATGGCCCTGGAAACGCTCGACGACGGCGGCACCCCGGCGAACTCGGTTCCCTTTTCCGTGCAGTCGTGGAAGCTCGGCGCCGGCGACGCAGCCCTCCGCCTGTTGTTCCTGGCCGGCGAAGTCACGGTCGATTACCGGGCGCTCATCGACGAGCGCTTCGGTGAAGATCTCTGGCTCAATGCCTACGCCAACGACATTCCCTGCTACATCGTTTCCCGGCGC
>JAUIGT010000169.1 GCA_030432615.1 Verrucomicrobiia bacterium | reverse complement strand
AACGACATCGAGGATGGCCTGGTTGTAGGATCCGGCACGGGCACTGCCCGCAAAGGCGACGAGTTTGGGTGATGAGTTCATGGGTATGGGTTGGAAGGTTGGAAGGTTGGAAGGTTGGAAGGTTGGAAGGTTGGAAGGTTGGAAGGTTGGAAGGTTGGAAGGTTGGAAGGTTGGCTTAGTTTTCGGGTCGAAGAAAGGGCCGTGGGATGGCTCTCCAGAGCCGTCACTCCCTCGCATGGTTCTCTTGATCTTCAGCTCTTGTCATCCCGAGCGAGCCTGCGAGTCGAGGGATCTCCCTTTCGACGTGGACTTGTCGAAAACCAGCCCCCTGGATTCGCGGTCGCGTCCCCCGCCTTTCGCGCGAGCGCGGCGCCCGCAGCGCCTGGCGGGGCTCCCCCGGGCGGACACGGCGACGCCATCCGCCAACGTTCCGCCCGGAAGGAGGCGCGTCCGCTCATTGCAACTCGAACAACAGGAACTCGGCCGCCCGACTCCCGTTCACGGTGAAGGCGGACGCTTCCACGATGGCCCCGTCGCCGGCGGCCAGCGTTTCCTCGCCGACGCCGACTTCCCCGGAGATCATCTGGATCCAGAAATGACCCTCGCCGAGTTCGGCGCGAACCTCGATCGATTTCTCCGCCGCCAGATCGCCGAAGCTGATCAGCGCCTGCTGGCGCATGGCCATGGACTCGTCGCGGCCGTCGGGACTGGCGAGCGGCGTCAGGCCATCCTTGACCCGGCGCGAACTGGGGTCGGCATCGGCGTAGCGGGGAGCGCCGCCGGGATTCTCCGGGTAGATCCAGATCTGGAGCAGGTGGGTCTGCCCGTCGGACGATGGGTTGAACTCGCTGTGCATGACACCGTCGCCGGCGCTCATGTACTGGAATTCCCCGGCCTTGATGACGCGGCCGTTGCCCATGCTGTCCTTGTGCTCGAGCGCGCCTTCGATGACGTAGGTGAAGATCTCCATCGATCGATGCGGATGCATTCCGAAACCCTGGCCGGGTTCGATGAAATCGTCGTTGATGACCCGCAGGGAGCGGTAACCCATGTGAGCGGGGTCGTGGTAGTCCGCGAAGGAAAACGAGAATCGGCTGTGGAGCCAACCGTGTTCGGCCCGGCCGCGTTCGTCGGCGGGACGTTTGACCACTTTCGGCGTGGTCGAGGAAGAGGGTGGGGAGACTTGATTCATGGTGATTTCCTGGTTTGTGAGAGGCGATGCCCTCGGGTTACGCTTCTCCTTCGCCCAGGGAACCGGGTCCCTCCAATACCAAGTCCGACAACCATTGATACGCTGCAGGTATGGTTTCCCAACGCGATCGAGATTCTCCGAATCGGAAGGAGTGACGCCCGGCGCCTGATGCGATACAATTCATTGCCTTCCTCCTCTCCTTGCTCCTTGCCGCTTCCGTTCGATGCCTTCTCCCGCCGTTTCGCCCCAGCATCGCTCCCTGCTGCGCCGCGCCAGCTGGTTGTCGTTCTGGGTCGGGGTGGTGATGCTCGCAATCAAGCTGACCGCCTGGTGGTTGACGCGATCCTCGGCCATCCTCAGTGACGCCGCCGAGTCCGTGGTCCATGTCGCCGCGGTGGCCTTCGTGGTCTACAGCCTGCGCCTGGCGATGAAACCGCCGGACAACGATCACCCTTACGGTCACGCCAAGATCTCTTTCTTTTCGGCCGGGTTCGAGGGCGGGCTCATTTCCATCGCCGGCGTCTTCATCCTCTACCAGGCAACCCGCCAGTGGGTGAGCGGGCTGGAACCGCAGCACCTCGGACCGGGCACGGCCCTGACGGCGGTCGCTCTCGTCATCAATGGGTTCCTCGGCTGGTATCTTCTCCGGTTGGGGCGTCGCAGCGAATCGCTCATCCTCGTGGCCAACGGCAAGCATGTCCTCACCGACGCCTGGACCAGCATCGGCGTTCTTGTCGGTCTCGGTCTCACCTGGAGCACGGGATGGATGGGCTTCGATCCCATCTGCGCCATTCTCGTGGGGCTCAACATCCTCTGGTCCGGGGCCCGGCTGATGTGGGAAAGCGCCAACGGACTCATGGATCGGGCCGACCCGCAGATCCAGGAGGCCCTCGTGAAGCGGCTCGATGCTGTTACCGAGAAACACGGCATCACCTGGCACCAGATGCGGCATAGGCACCTCGGGGACGGGCACTGGGTCGATTTCCACCTTGTCTTCGACGACGAAACCAGCGTTCGCGACGCCCACGCCATCGCCTCCAAGGTCGAGGCCGCTGTTCGCGACGAGATCGGCACCTCCACCACCGTGACCACCCACCTCGAACCCGCCGAAGACCACGAGCGCATTCATGGCCACCCGCCCGGCGAGCCGGAGACGTTGACGGAATCGGACGAGAGCCTGCACCAGCCGGATTGACCGGGAAGCGACCTCGACAGGTTCAGCCCAGGGCCTCGACGGCCGCGTTCAGCGAATCGACATTCTCGACCGAAAGCACGGAGGCGCCGCGATCGATTCGTTTCATCAGGCCCGCGAGGACACCGCCGGGACCGAGTTCGAGGAACTGCGTCTCTCCGTCGGCGAGGAAGGCGCTCATCGACTCCGCCCAGCGTACGGAACCCGTCACCTGGGCTTCCAGGGTGCGCCGGATGTCGGCGGGATCGGAAACGGGACGGGCCTCGAAATTGCAGATGACCGGAACCGAGGGCGCCGCCAGTTCGACCTCGGCCAGCTCGGCCGCGAGCTTGTCCTGCGCCGACTGCATCAGCCGCGAGTGATAGGCGCCGGCGACATCCAGTTCCTTGGCGATGCGGATTCCGTGTTCCTTGGCGATCTCGAGAGCCTTGGCGATGCCTTCCTTTTTTCCGGAAATCACGATCTGACCGGGGGCATTGAAGTTGGCGACATCGACGTCGCATTCGGCGGCGACGGCGCGCACGGCGTCCTCGTCGCCGCCGATCAGGGCCGCCATCGAGCCCTCGGTGGCGTCGGTGGCTTCCTCCATGAAACGACCGCGCTTGGCCACCAGTTCTAGGCCGGTCTCGAAATCGAAGGTGCCCGCGGCCGCGTGGGCGGTGAACTCCCCGAGCGAGAGCCCGGCCGCGCCGGCGATCTCGAGTCCGGGAACGCGCCGCTTCAGCAGTTCCAGGCAGACGAGACCGTGCACGTAGAGGGCGGGCTGGCAGCGCGAGGTTCGCGTCAATTCCTCCTGCGGGCCGTCCCACATCGCGCCGGTGAGGGAGAAACCGAGGATCTCGTCGGCCTTGCGGAACTGTTCGGCCGCTTCCGGAAAGGCCACGGCCAGGTCCTTGCCCATACCGACGGCCTGGGCGCCTTGTCCGGCGAAAAGGAGAACGACGCGTTTGCTGCTGCTCATGAGGAAAAGAGATCGGGATTCGAAATGGCGGGAGACGAGGAGCCCGGGGAAAGGCGAAAGGGCGCTTCGCGAGGCGCCATTCAATCATGCCTCGGTTGCCATGCAACGACTTTTCCGGGGCGGCAGTTGCCCGGAGCACCCGGAACGTTTACTCCAGCGAAATCCCCAGGCCGGGCAACACCTCGTTCCTGAGGCGCTCGATGCGGCTGTCGGGAAGCGGGTGCGTGCTGAGCATCTCGATCTGGCCGCCACCACCGCCCGCTTTCTTGAGCACTTCCATCACGCCCAGGATTTCCCGGGGATCGTAGCCGGCGTGAAACATGAGATGGGCGCCGATCTCGTCAGACTCCAGCTCGTCGGTGCGCCCGTATCTGGTGGTGAGCACGTGGGAGACGAAACCGGAGACCTGCTGGGTGGAGTAGAGATCGTCCCCGCCCGCGAGCACGCCCGCCGCGGCGCCGACACCTTGCAGAAAATCGCTCTTGGTCATCTGCTCGTTGGAATGCCGGGCGATGACGTGACCGATCTCGTGACCCAGAACCCCGGCGAGCTGGTCCTCGTTCTTCAATTCATGAAAGAGCGCCTCGGTGATGAAGATCTGGCCGCCGGGAAGGGCGAACGCATTGATCAGCTCGCGATCCGCCAGCAGGTGAAATTCGAACTCGTAGCCGATGGGCTTCGCTCCCGCGCGGAGCAGCTTGTCGGTGTGCTGGGACAGCTTGAGCCCGACGGCATCGACCAACGCCTGGGCGCGTTCGTCGCGGGAAGGACCACCGTGCTGGGCCTCCATCTGGGCCACCGCCTGGAGTCCGAGGGCGTGCTCCTGCTGGGGGGAGAGGGAGATGCGTTGCGTCTCGCCGGTGTAGGGATTGATCTCCTCGCGGGAACTCATCCGCATCTTCACGAAGGCGAAGCCGACGATCACCAGCGCGATGAGGATCCGCGTGGTGCAGCCCATGCGCCCGCGTCCCCGCACCATCCGGCCCACGGAGCGGCCGCGCGGCGATCGGTCCGAATAGGCGTTGCTCATGGCGGCGGGAGACGGGCGGAAACTCCGCGGCTCACTCCGCGCTGGCCGCCGTCACCTCGCGAACGCCGACGGATTCGGCCGGCATTTCCTCGGCGGAAACCGCGGGGAAGGTCACCTTCCCGGTCGCGGCCCACTCGGTGCCACGCTTGAGGGATTCCTGGAAACCGACGCTGCTCATCGCGGTGGTGTCGTGCCCGAGGGTGGTGTGAAACACGCGCCCCTGGCCGTAGTCGATCGCCATCAGGATGGGCTCGTTCTCGCCGGAGCCACGGGTGCTCTCGTCCGAGTAGGCCGAGGCCAGCACCGTCACGTTCTTCGCCGGGCCGCGCAGCCGATCGTAGAGTTCGTCCTTGGCGTGGAGCCACTTGATCGGCAGGCCCTTCATGATCGGGTGCTCCGGCGCCCGGGTCTCGATCGTGAACTCGTGCTTCTCGCCGTGGGAGCCGCCGCGCCCGGGCGTCATGTCCTTGGTCCATTGGCCGTCACGCAGGCGCAGGTAGGGACCGGAAAGCTCCGACCGTCCGCCCCAGCCACCGACGGCGATCATCTCGTTGTAGCCCTTCCACTCGGGATGCGAATTGTTGGCCGCGTGCACCGCGACGAATCCGCCGCCGCCGGCGACGTAATCCTCCAGGGCTTTCCGGACCGGCTCGGGCCAGAGTTCGCCGTTGTAGTTGGACACCACCACATCGTAGGCCGAGAAATCCGGCCGCCACGCGTCCCACTTGGCGGCGTTTTCCTTTTCGATCGCGGCTTTTTCGGCTTCCCACTGCTGGTAGGCCTTCTTCCACGCTTCCAGCTTGGCCGGATCCTTGTCCTTCGGTTGGCGCGGTGGCTTCGGCGCGGCCGGTGGCGAGGTGGAAACGGTCACATCGAAGCGACCCGAATCCTCGTAGATGGCCGTGAGCACCGGCGAGGTTTCCTGCCAGGCATGGTTGTTCTGCCCATCGATGAGCAGCACGGAGAGTTTGTCCGGGGAATCGGCGTCGGCCTGGCTCCAGAGCGTGAGACCAAGACCGGTGGCGACCGTGGCGGCGACGATGACAGGGAGGGGTTTCATCATGGGACGGAATTCTACCCGATGCGGCGGAGCGGGCCAGTCTTTTTGACCGGACGATTGGCCGGAGTTCAAAGTACGGACTCGAAATGATGCCCCGCTTTCCATTCGCCGTCCTTGAACCAAAATCGTTCGAAGGTTCCCATCCTGACCATCCCGGCTTTTTCCAACATGCGGGCACAGCGAATATTGTCCGCGAAGCACCCGGCACTCACTTTGGAGAGATTGGTTCGCTGTCGGGCGAAATCGAGCATTCCCTCGACCGCTTCGCTGCCGTAGCCTTGGTTCCAATATTCCGGCCTCAGGTCGATCGCAAGTTGGGCCTGTCGCAGGATCGGGCAGTTGAGACCCAGCACGATGGAGCCGATCGGGGTGTCGTCTTCGAGCCGAATCACGCATTTCCAGTAGATCGCGCTCGAGCGCATGGAGGCGAGCATCAGGTCGAAATACCGAGACTCCCACTCCGGCGAGGTGAACGGGTCGCATTGATCGGCGCGAACTTCCTCCGAAGCGACGAGCGAGAGACAGAATTCACGATCCGCTGGCGAAGCGGGGCCAATCTTCAGGCGCGGGGTGCGTATTTCCACTTCGTCCCGAGCGGGGAATTCGAAGGGCCCTTCCGAGCGAAACACCTCCCACAGACGGACCAGAGCGGTGGCGGTGGCGTGCCGGTCATTCCTATCGAGAAAATCCAGCCGGAGCGATGTCCGGGACCCGCTTTTAAGCGCGAGTTCGATCCGCTTCGGTCCGAAGGTGATATCGGTCACCGAGCGCCACGGGATCCGCTGATTCGCATCACCGCCAATCGTGAAGAAGTCATTCCGACGGAGGACCAGCTGTTTCCGATGCCGCAGTCGATTCCCGATCCCAAACAACCCGACGAGCAGGAAAGAAACAGCCCAAGGAAACCACTCCATCGGCAAGGTGAAAAGGCCCGCAGCCAATAACGCTACACCGGCGACGACGATCACCGAACACCGATGCAGCCAAGCGAGTTGAGATTCGGATGCCCAAAGCAGGGGAATGTCATCGATTTCCGGTCCATCGGAGTTCATCTCGGCAGGCTAAGTATTTTAAGCATTCACCACAACACGAAAGAAGGGCAACGGAAGCGTTCCGCCATCGCGTGACTCCCGGGGCGAGGATTTTGCTTCCGATCGGCCGGGAATCGCGAAAGCATGGCTGCCATGAAATCACGCACCTCGACTCGCCGTTTTCTCGAAACCACCCTGCTCGCGCTGGTGGTGGCCGCTCTCGGAATTCCCGCCCTTCGGGCCCAGGAAGAAAAGAAGGGAGATGGGGAAGGGGCCGAGCGCCCGCTCCGCATCATCGCCTTCGGCGCCCACCCCGATGATCCGGAATTCCAGATCGGCGGCTGCGCCCTCAAGTGGACCAAGCTGGGGCACAAGGTGAAGCTCGTCGCCTGCACCAACGGCGACATCGGCCACTGGGAAATGTCGGGCGGGGAACTGGCCAAGCGCCGCACCGCCGAGGTCCAGGAGGCGGCCCGCCGCATGGGAACCGAGGTCGAGGTGCTGGACATCCACGACGGCGAGCTGATGCCGACCCTGGAGAACCGCAAGAAGATCGTTCGCCTGATCCGCGAGTGGGACGCCGACCTCGTCTTTTCCCATCGCCCCTACGACTACCACCCGGATCACCGCAACGTCGGGTTGCTGGTCCAGGACGCGGCCTTCATGGTGATGGTTCCGAATTTCTGCCCGGACACCCCGCGGCTCACGAAGAACCCCGCCTTCTTCTTTTTCCCCGACAACTTCACCAAGCCCTATCCCTTCACACCCACGCTGGCGGTCTCGATCGATGATGTCTTCGACGAGAAGGTGAAGGCCATCGACGCGCTCGAGTCGCAGGTCTATGAGGGCGGTGCGCTGGGCAGCCCGGAGACACGCGCGAAGCGTTTTGGTGATGATCCCGAGCGCCGGCTCCACGCGCTGAGCCGCAGTTGGTCGAATCGCCACAGCCGGATCGCCGACAAGCATCGCGACAGCCTGATCGAGTGGTACGGCGAGGAAAAAGGGAACGCGGTGAAGCACGCGGAAGCCTTCGAGCTTTGCGAGTACGGCTCCAAGCCGTCGAAGGAACAGCTCAAGCGCCTGTTTCCGTTTTTCGACTGAGTTGCGTCGAACCGTAGAGCGTGATTCAACAGGGTTGGGGCGCCGACCTGACCCTGTTGAGCGAGGCCTGTTTCGGCGCAAAACGGGACTTGGTTTCGGCTTCGGATCTGATCTAGGATTCCGGCAATGACTCCGAAAAACTCCTCTCGTCGAAATTTCCTCAAGACCGCCGCCGGTGCCGCCGTGGCTCCCGCGATCGTCTCCTCCTCCGTGCTCGGCACCAAGGCCCGGGCCGCCGCCAGCGAACGCATCACCTTCGGCATCATCGGGGTGGGCGGACGCGGCTTCGCCAACATGGAAGGCTTCCTCAAGCAGCCCGACACCCAGGTCGTGGCCGTCTGCGATGTCGATTCCCTCCACTACGGGAAGAACAAGGGACGCCAGGGCCGGGCCTGGGGGCGCGACGCCGCCAAGCTGACAGTCGACATGCACTACGAGAAGGCCGGCGACGCATCCTACCAGGGCTGCGACACCTACTCGGACTACCGGGAACTCTGCGCCAGGGAAGACATCGACGCCATCGTGGTGGCCACGCCCGATCACTGGCACGCGCTGGCGGCGATGGAAGCGCTGAAGCACGGGAAGGACCTCTACTGCGAGAAACCGGTGACGCATTTCTTCGCCGAGGGCCAGGCGCTCTATCGCGAGGTGGCGAAACGGGAGGCGATCTTCCAGGTGGGATCGCAGCAGCGCTCCTCGGCGAATTTCCACCAGGGCGTCGAGCTGGTGCTCAACGGCGTCATCGGCAAGATCAAGGAGGTGAAGGTCGGCCTGCCCAAGGGACACAACACGCCCGATGGCGATCCCGAGTTCACCGATCCGCCGGAGCACCTCGACTACGATTTCTGGACCGGCCCGGCGCCGATGCTGCCCTACACCCGGGCGCGCAACCACTGGAGCTGGCGCTGGCACCGGGCCTACGGCGGTGGCCAGCTGATGGACTGGATCGGTCACCACAACGACATCAATCACTGGGGCCTCGGCATGGACAAGGGCGGCCCGGTGTCGGTCTCGACCGCCGGCTGGACCTGGCCGGAGACGGATGTCTACAACTCGCCGGTCGACTACGAGGTTCGCTGCGAATATCCCGGCGGCATCCAGGTGTCGATCGGTTCGGTCAACCCCATGGGCACCAAGTGGATCGGCGAAGACGGCTGGGTCTACGTGAACCGCGGCAAGATCGAGGCGTCGAACCCGGCCTGGCTGGAGAAGGGCTTCAAGGCCGGCGACAAGACCGCCTATCGTTCGGAGAACCATCACCGCAATTTCCTCGACGGGGTGAAGTCCCGAAAGGAATGCATCTGTCCCGCCGAGACCGGGCACCGTTCCATCACCCCGGGGCACCTCGCCTACGTGGCCAACGACCTGAAGCGCGACACCCTGCGCTGGGACGCGGCCAAGGAACAGATCGTCGGTGACGACGAGGCCCAGGCGAAGCTGATGGCGCTTCCCTACCGGGCGCCGTGGGAATTCGAGGCCTGAAAAAGGAGTTCGATTCTTTTCCCGCCCTCACGCGGACACGCTCAGGGAAGGGCTTTTCTCGCGACGATTTTTCCGGCAAGTTGGGGGAATCATGAATTCCCCCACTTCCCGTCGTCGTTTTCTTCGAAGTTCCGTGGCCGCCCTGGCGGCTCCGGCCGTGGTTCCCTCATCCGTGCTGGGCGCCGCCGATCGGCCCGCCGCCAGCGAACGGATCACCGTGGGCGTGGTCGGCTGCGGCGCGCGGGGTTTCGCCAACCTGCAGGAACTGCTCAAGCTGCCGGACTGCCAGGTGGTGGCGGTCTGTGACGTGGACACTTTCCACTATCGGGAACACACCACGCGGAAGGGACGTCCCTACGGGCTCGACCCGGCGAAGATGGCGGTGGAGCAGCACTACGCGAAGCAGAAGGAGAGCGGGGAATTCAAGGGCGTGGCGACGACCAGCGACTACCGGGAGTTGTGCGCCCGTGACGACCTCGACGCCGTCCTCGTGGCGACGCCGGATCACTGGCACGCGCTCAACGTGCTGGAGGCGCTTCGTGCCGGGAAGGATGTCTACTGCGAGAAGCCGGTGACCCATCGGTTCGCCGAGGGGCAGCGGATCTATCGCGAGGTGGCGAAACGGAACGCCATCTTCCAGACGGGTTCCCAGCAGCGGTCGGAAAAGAATTTCCACCGCGCCGTCGAGATCGTCCAGAACGGCCTGCTCGGAAAGCTCACCCGCGTCGAGGTCGGACTGCCGGCCGGCTATCCCGGTCCGATGGGATCGACGGACAAGGAGACGCCGCCGACGCATCTCGACTACGAGTTCTGGACCGGTCCGGCGCCGATGATGCCCTACATGCGGGCGCGGAATCACCGCTGGTGGCGCGGACACAGCGCCTATGGCGGCGGCAACATCATGGACTGGATCGGGCACCACAACGACATCGCCCACTGGGGTGCCGGTTTCGACGGGAGCGGACCGTTGTCGGTCGAGGCGGTCGATTGGACCTGGCCGGACGGCGGCGACATCTACGACCTGCCGGTCGAATTCGAGATTCGTTGCGAGTATCCCGGCGAGATCGCCTGGAGCATCGCGTCGAAGAATCGGGCCGGTACCAAGTGGATCGGCGAGGACGGCTGGGTCTGGGTGAACCGCGGCGCGCTGGAAACGTCCGACCCGGCTTGGAAGGCGGACGACTTCGTCCCCGGACCGAAGAAGGCCTACGATTCACCCGGTCATCACCGCAATTTTCTCGACGGCATCAAGACGCGAGAGGCCTGCGTGGCTCCCGCGGAGACGGCGCATCGATCCGTCACCCCCGGACATCTTTCCTTCGTGGCCAACGAGGTCGGCCGGAAGTTGTCGTGGGACGCGGCGAAGGAAGTCATCGTCGGCGACGAAGCCGCGCAGGAGCTTCTTATGAAGGTGAGTTACCGCGGCGACTGGTCGCTGGGATAGAGGGCCGGCGCGGGATCGAAAGCTTCGTGGTATTCCGGATCGCCGGTTGCAAACCGGCGCCACCTTGGGGGCTCAACCGATCCACCCCGCCCAGATCACGGCCACGTAGGCGGCCTTGGTGGCGATGTGGAGCCACTGGTCGGCCTCGAAACCGGTGAAGCGCTCGCACTTGAGCGTGTCGATGAGGAAGTGGATCACGAATTCCGCGAAGCCGAGCAGGGCGCTGCCGGTGATGATCCAGACAAAACCCGCGTGGGTCAGGGAATGGGCCGACATCAGGTAGATCCAGAGCCGTTTCGGCGAGGAATCCCCGTCGGCCAGCGGCGGCGGCGGCATGTGTCGATTCTTGCCGCGGGAAAGGAACTCGCCCTGGAGCGGGAAATCGGCGAGCGCATGGCCGATCAAAAGGGCGAACATCAGGACCAGTGCGCCGATGAAATCGAGGTCGGACACTGGCACGCTTTCGATCATTCGGGGGAGGGGGGAAAGGGACCTTCTCGGGGGAGGAGGGCGGGGAATGGTTCCGCGCCCGTTCCGACAGCATTGCGGGAAGTGGGGGCGGGGTCAAGCCCCAGTCATCCTCCACGGAAACCGGGGCTCGCCGATTCGCCGGCTCAGAACGAGTCCAGCATCGCTTCCCGCGCCATGGCCGCCTTCTCGTTGGCCTTGCGGAGACGCTTGCTGAGCTGGGTCGCGATGCTCACCAGCAGCCGGGTCGCGGCCTCGGGATTGGCCTCGAGGAAACTCTCGAGCCGGGCCCGGTCGATCTTCCAAACCTGCGAGAGCGAGTGGGCGACCACGCTGGCACTGGCCCGGCCGGAGTCGAAGATGTTGACCTCGCCGATGGTGTCGCCGGATTTCAGCTGGCCGAGCAGCACGGGGCGACCGGTGGTGGAGGTCTGCACGTGGAAGGTGCCGAACACGATGAGAAGAAGCGAGTC
>JAUIGT010000168.1 GCA_030432615.1 Verrucomicrobiia bacterium | reverse complement strand
ATCGAGGTTGTTGAGGGTCTGGGTCACTCGCAGCGTCGCTGTCGTCGGATTGAAATCCGCCGTGGCTCCTTTCGGGAAATGGATGCCATACGATTCGAGGACTTCCCGGGCCGACTTTCGATTCGGGTTGTCCGTCATCGGTGGACCGGAAAACATCGGGGGAATGACGTACTCCACCGTCATCATCTTCGTATCCGGAAGCTCGGCGAACGGATCGCTCTTCTTCGGCTCGGGCTGATCCTGACCGAACAGCGGCGAAAGACCGAGCAGGAGGATTGCCGCGCAGCAGGTTCTCGTCATCATCATGACCGCGATCCTACGAAAAACCGCGACCGGCGACAAGGGTGGAAGCACCGGTCCCGCCCGGAGCAAAAACTGGAACGGTGGTCCGGTTTCCCCCGGGGCCACCGCTTTCGGTCTCCCCCTTTTTCAGGCCCGCGCCGCCTTCAGCGCGAGGATGTCGAGGATCTCCGCCTCGTCCGCCGCGTCGGCGAGCTGGGTGCGGACGCCGGCGCTGTTGAGGATCTTGGCGATGGCGGCCAGGGTCTTGAGGTGGAGCGTGTATTGCTCGCGGGGAACCAGGAAGAGGACGACGTAGTGAACCGGGGCGTTGTCGAGGGCGCCGAACTCGATGCCCTCGGCGGAGCGGCCGAAGATGGCGGTGACTTCCTCGATGTCGTCGGAAAAGGCGTGGGGAATGGCGATGCCGCCGCCGATGCCGGTGCTGCGCTGTTCCTCCCGGTCGCGCAGGGAATCGAGAATGGCGTCGCGGCCGGATTCCGGGTAGGCACCGATCGTGATGAGTCGATCAACGAGTTCGACGATGGCCGGCCAATGCTCCGTGGCGTCCATCGAGGGGATCACCCGATCGGGTGAAAGTAAGCTGGCCAATGTCATGAGCGCGAGAAATACCTTCGGGCAACAGGACGGGGGTCGCGGACGATAGGCGGTCCCGAAAGGCATGCAAGGCGCTTTTTCCCTCGGATCGGGCCGGCAACCGGAGGCTGGGATGCCAGGGGGTGTGGACAAATTCCCGCACCGCTCGGATTTGATGAAAAATCAGCGCCGTGAGCGGCGATCTTTCGGAATTCGCGGCCCATTTTCCGGCTGGCCGCGTTCCGTCTCACTCTGTTGGGCTGGCCCAACGCCGTTCGGCGCGCCTTGCCAGCAAATAAATGGACTCGCGCCGAGCAGCCCGCCAATTTGTCCACACACCCTAGGGAAAGAAGACGGGCTCGTCGGGAAATCGCGGAGGCACGGGAAGACTGCGGTCCAGTTTCAGGGTGCGGCCCTCGGGATAGACGATCCAGTGATAGTCGCCCCGGTCGAAGATTTCCGGTTCGTCCCGGCGCTCGACCAGGCCCCAGTGACGCGGGAGCCGGTCCGGCCCGGTGCTGCGGAGGATGAACGCCAGGAACAGGGCCGCGAGCACGGTCCAGGCGACCCGCCAGCGCCAGGGATGCATCGGGTTTTCGCCTCCGGTCCCGCCGGCGATGCGGTCGGCCAGCCAGGAGATGACGCCGTCGGCTCCCCAGGCCTCCAATCCGATCACCACCGGCAGCCAGTAGATCAGGTAGAAGAAGAACAGCACCATGTGGGTGAAGAGGCCGTGCACGGCGATCTGCAGGAAGGGCGCGAGAAAGGCGATGCCCACGAGCAGGGCGACATGGTGCGTGGATTTCCGCCACACCCGGACGAGTCCGGTGAGCGTGAGCGCGGAGGCCACGAAGATTCCGAGCCAGAGCAGCGGGTGCGGTTTGACGAAGGCCTCGATCAACTCGGGCAGGGGCACGGTTTCACCGTTGGGCGCATGCGGGAGCTGGAAGAGGCGCCCGCTGGCGTACTCGGTCCAGAACACCAGCCACCACTGGGCGCTGGGGGTGAATTTCCAGGGGAACTTCTCGCGGTGTTCCCAGAAACAGATCACCGAGGGCAGGGCCAGCACCAGGTAGAGGCCGACGCCGATCAGCCCGGTGACCACCAGGCGAACCGCATCCCGTCGGGCGGCGAGAATCTCGATCTCCGACCGCGATCGAACCGCCCGCCAGCCGCGCACGGCCACGATACCTACGACTGCCAGCGCGAGAGGGGCGACGAAAAAGAGGCTCCCGAGGTAGGCGTAGAGCATCATGGCCGAGCCACCCACCAGGGCGATCCAGTGACGCCACCGGCTGTCCCGCAGGGCGCGGATGGCTCCGCCCAGGGTGAGCGTGGCGCCCAGCATGACGAAGGCGTAGCCGCGCGCCTGTTCGCAGTATTCGATGTGAAGCGGATGGATGGCGGCGACGAGGGCGGCGAGGAGCGCCACGCGGCGCGAGGCGAATCCGAGCACGCACCAGGCCAGGGTGGCGATCGACAGCAGGCCCGCGAGGAGCGGGGGCAGGCGGACGGCGATCCGGCTGAATCGTTCGTCGCCAGCGCCGGCGACTTCCTGCCAGAGTTCGAGGGCGGCCTTCGAGGCCACGCTCATCAACACCGGGTTGTTGCCGATCTCGTTCCCGAACGCCGCCTCGGCCCAGGTGACCCGGTGGAAGGTGAAGCGGCCCTCGTTTTTCTGGTCGTAGAAATGGTAGCCATGGATGTGGTAGCGGAGAGTGTCCTGCTCGTCCCGAAGAATGGGGCGGTTCAGCTGGGGCACGCGGATCCAGGCGGCGAGCAGCAGGATCCCGGCAAGGGCGAGCCAGGTGTGGCGGTGAAAGGAGGTGGTTCGCTCGGTGCGGAGACGGGCGTCCGGTGGGTGCGCCCACGACCACCACCAGCGGGAGGCGATGGTGACGGCGGCGACGAGGATGGTGGTACCCAGGCCGATCCAGAATCCCCAGTAGCGTCCGTAGTCCGCGGCCATCCAGGGCCGGTCGAGCCGGATGCGCTTCGCCGTCATGCCCTCCCACGGATGCTCCATCTTCCGGAGAATGACGATCGCCACCGTCACCAGCAGGGCGGAGACGATGACATACCAGAAGTGAGGTTGGCGGCGATAGCGTGGCCACCAGTCACGTCGGAATGCGGAGAGGTCCACAGCGACGAAGGGATGATTTCCGGCGACGATGCGACAACCGGGGCGGACTGTCCAACGGGAAAAAGCGGCCCCGGGCGCTTCGGGTCGGGGAGCGGGATTCCCCCGGGTTCCCTTTTGACTTTTCCCGGTGGGGCGCTCCATTGAAGCCTACGTGAACGGCCCGCAAAAACATGTCGTGTTCGTCTGCACGGGAAACGTCTGCCGCAGTCCGATGGCGGAGGGTTTCCTGCGCGAGATGACGAAGTCGTTGGCCCCCGGTAGCATCACCGTGGGGTCCGCCGGCGTGGGCGCGTTCGACGGGCAGCCTCCGAGCCAGCATTCCGTCATCGCGATGAAGCAGGAGGGCATCGACATTTCCAGCCAGCGGAGCCGCCAGCTCACGCCCGAGCTGATCCGCGAGGCGACCCACATTTTCGGCATGGCCACCTCCCACCGGCAGGCCATCCAGGCGCTTTTTCCCGAGGCGATCGAGAAGACCTTCGTTCTCCGGGAATTCATCGTCGATGACGATCTCGACCTCGACGTGCCGGACCCCATCGGCATGGATCTCGACGCCTACGAACGGACCCGCAACCTCATCAAGGAAGCGATGCCGAGCGTATTGAGTTTTGTCATCGGCCCACCCGGGGGCGATCTGCTGCCCGGAGAAGACCACCCTGAATCATGAGCACACCCTCCGCCGCCGCGGCCACCGAGGCCGCACCTTCCTCCGCCAACGCCAATCTCGCCAGTGTCGGCCCCGTCATCGTGGGCGCCGATCATGGCGGCTATGAACTGAAGCAGGCCGTCATCGCCCACCTTGAGGCGAAAGGCGTGGAATTCGAGGATATCGGCACCCACTCCACCGAGTCGGTCGATTACCCCGACTACGCCCACCGCGTCGCCAGCGGGGTCGCCGGCGGGGAGTTTCCCTTCGGCATTCTCTGCTGCACCAGCGGCGTCGGCATGAGCATCGCCGCGAACCGGCACCCCGGCGTCCAGGCGGCGGTCGCGCTCGACACCGACGACGCCGTCCTCATCCGCGAGCACAACAACGTCAACGTGCTCTGCCTGAGCGGCAAAAAGACGTCGAACGAGGAGGCGATCGCCATCATCGACACCTGGCTGACCACGCCCTTCGCCGGCGGGCGTCACGAGCGCCGGGTGGACAAGGTCAACGACGCCTCGGCCTGCGGGGGATCGCTCTCCCACGTCGGCGCCCAGCTCATCGCCACCGATCCCGACATCGCCGCCTGCATCGCCGCCGAGGAGGATCGCCAGGCCAACAACATCGAGCTGATCGCCTCGGAAAACTTCGCCAGCCGCGCCATCCAGCAGGCCCAGGGCAGCTGCCTCACCAACAAGTACGCCGAGGGCTACCCCGGCCGTCGCTGGTATGGCGGCTGCGAGAACGTCGACAAGGTTGAGCAACTGGCCATCGATCGCGCCTGCGAACTCTTCGACGCGAAGTTCGCCAACGTGCAGCCGCACAGCGGTTCCCAGGCGAATGCGGCGGTCTATTTCTCCGTCCTCGATCCGGGCGACAAGATCCTCACGATGGACCTGAGCCACGGAGGTCACCTGACCCACGGGCATTTCGCCAATTTCTCCGGCAAGTTCTACGAGGTGAAGCACTACGGTGTCACCGAGGAGGACCAGCGCATCGACTACGACCAGCTCGCCGAGGTGGCCAAGGAGTACCGGCCGAAGATGATCACCGCCGGGGCCTCCGCCTACTCGCGGATCATCGACTTCCAGCGGATGCGCGAGATCGCCGATTCCGTGGGCGCCTTCCTCTTCGTCGACATGGCGCACATCGCCGGGCTCGTGGCCGCGGGCGTGCACCCGTCGCCGATCCCGCACGCGCATTTCGTGACCACCACCACGCACAAGAGCCTGCGCGGTCCGCGCGGCGGGCTCATCCTCACCAACGACGAGGAGCTGGCCAAGAAGATCAACGCCACCGTCTTCCCCGGTGTCCAGGGCGGCCCGCTCATGCACGTCATCGCCGCCAAGGCGGTCTGTTTCCACGAGGCCCTGCAGCCCGGCTACAAGGCCTACCAGGAGCAGATCGTGAAGAACGCCCAGGCGCTCTCGGCGCGACTCGCGGAACTCGGCTACACCATCATTTCCGGCGGCACCGACAACCACGTCTTCATGGTCGATGTCCGTCCCCAGGGCCTGAACGGCAAGATTGTCCAGGAAACCCTCGACGAGGCCGGCATCACCGTGAACAAGAACTCCATCCCCTTCGACACCGAGAGCCCCTTCAAGGGCGGCGGCATCCGCATCGGTTCGCCCGCGGCGACGACTCGCGGGATGAAGGAGGACGAGATGCGCCAGGTGGCCGACCTCATCCACGAGGCGATCACGAATCGCGAGGACGAGGCCAGGCTCGAGGAGATTCGGAAGCGGGTGGTGGAGCTGAATTCGCGCTTTCCGCTGCCGTGAAAAAGCCGGTGGCTTCGCACTTGCGCGAGCTTTTCACCTTCCGCATTTCAGGGTAGCGTAGGGCATGAAGGATTGGTCGGAATGTTCCGAAGTGGAGCGGCGACCGGGACTCGTCAGTGGCGCCTGGGTTTTTCGTGGCACGCGAGTCCCGGTGAAAGCGCTTTTCGAGAATCTCGAAGACGGGGCGACCATCGATGAGTTCCTGGAGTGGTTTCCCGGCGTGACGAGAGGGCAAGTGGAAGCGGTGATGGAATTCGTGGCTTCCGGTTTGGACCTGGCCGTTGCGGGATGAAGATTCTCTTCGACCAAGGAAGTCCCGTTCCCTTGCGTCAGCACTTGGAGGCGCATGAGGTAGAGACGGCAGCGGAGAGAAATTGGTCGAAGTTGGAGAATGGCGATCTGCTTTCGGCGGCGGAGAAAGCGGGCTTTGAAATCTTCCTCACCACGGACCAGAACCTTCGCTACCAGCAGAATCTGGCCGGACGCCGGATCGCGATCCTCGTTTTGAAAACCACTTCCTGGCCTCGCATTCGGCAGCACGTTGAGAGAGTCAGGACTTCGATCGATTCTCTTCAGCCGGGTGGCTATCTGGAGGTGAATTTCTGAAGCCATTCTGGCCAGCCGTTTGCTTGACTTCCCGGTAGGAACGCCCGTCCGTTCGCCGTCTCCCCTTTTTCCATGACCGACAACCCTTTCCAGGAAGACGATCTCGAGATCCGGAATCGTCCCGATCCCTGCACCCTGGTGATCTTCGGCGCCACCGGCGACCTCACCCACCGGAAACTCATCCCGGCGCTCTACAACATGGCCGGTGAGGGGGACCTGCCGGCCGGGCTCAACGTCATCGGCTTCGCCCGGCGGGAAAAATCGGACGAGGAATTCCGCGCCGATCTCGAGAAGCTGAACCGGAAGCTTTCCCGCCAGGGGCACAACGAGGAACTCTGGGACCGCTTTTCGCAGTCGATCTTCTACCATCAGAGCGAGTTCCAGGACGTCGAGGGTTACCGGCGATTGGCCGAGCGACTGGACGAGATGGATCGCGAGGGCGGCAGCGGGAACCGGCTCTACTATCTGGCCTCGGCGCCGGAGTTCTTCGACGACATCCTCACCCATCTCCGGGAAGCGGGGCTCAATCGCCCGCGCGAGGAAGGCTGGTCGCGAGTCGTGGTGGAAAAGCCCTTCGGCGTGGATCTGCCCAGCGCCCGGCACCTCAATCGCATCGTCAGCGAGACCTTTCCCGAGCGTGACACCTACCGCATCGATCACTATCTCGGCAAGGAGACCGCGCAGAACATCATGGTCCTGCGCTTCGCCAACGCCCTCTTCGAGCTGCTCTGGAACAACCGCTGCATCGACCACGTCCAGATCACCTGCGCCGAGCACCTCGGCATGGAGGGCGGGCGTGGCGGCTACTACGACAAGGCCGGCGCCCTGCGCGACATGGTGCAGAATCACCTGCTGCAGCTGCTCAGCCTCATCGCCATGGAACCCCCGGCCGATCTCAGTGCCGACGGCGTCCGCGACGAGAAGGTGAAGGTCCTCAAGTGCCTGCGTCCCATCGTCGGGGCGAAGGCCGTGGCCGAGAACGTGGTCCGCGCCCAGTACACGGCCGGGACCGTCAACGGCGAGCCGGTGGTCGGCTACCGGCGCGAGGACCGGGTCAATCCGGGGTCGATGACGGAAAGCTACGTGGCGCTGCGCATCATGATCGACAACTGGCGCTGGGAGGGCGTGCCCTTCTACATCCGCATGGGCAAGCGCCTGCCGAAGAAGGCCACCGAGATCTCCATCCATTTCAAGCACGCGCCCAAGGTGCTCTTCAACGCCCTGCCCGGCGCCGAGGCCGCGCCCGCCAACGTGCTCGTGATCCGCATCCAGCCGAACGAGGGCATTTCGCTCGGCATGCGCTCGAAGCTGCCCGGTCCGGCGGCGCGGCTCCAGCCGGTGAAGATGGATTTCGACTACCAGACCTCCTTCGGCCGCAGCGGACCCGAGGCCTACGAGCGGTTGCTGCTCGACGCCATGGCCGGGGACGCGACGCTCTTCGCCCGTGACGACGAGGTCGAGCAGGCCTGGGCCTTCATCGACGAGATCGAGAAAGCCTGGCACAAGTCCGACACCCCGCCGCCCATGGCCGAGTTCCCCGCCGGCTCCTGGGGACCGAAGGAAGCGGACGAACTGCTCAAGGAAAGGAACCACCAATGGCGGCGCCTGTGATCGCGGAAGACGAACTGATGACCCTCGGGGCCGAGGTCGCGGTGGGCGACATCGACGCCGAGCTGCATCGTTTCTTCACCGGGGGCGCGCCGCGCGACGGGGAAGTGGACGGCGAGGAGAATCCCGCTGGAATCGCCCGTGCTTCCCTGCTCAACCTCGCGGTCTACGCCGAGGACGCCACCTCCGTGCAGGATCTCACCGCCACCATCGAGGAGCTGACCCGCGAGACCGCCTGCCGGGCCATCCTCATCCTCGCCCAGACCGCCGGCGAGACCTCGGTGCGTTCCTGGGTGCAGGCCCACTGCCGGCTGACCGAACAGGGGGAAAAGACCGTCTGCACCGAGCAGGTGTCCTTCGTTCTCGCCGGCGCCAACGCCAGCCTGGTGCGGAACACGGTGTTCGCCCACCTCGATTCGGACCTCCCGCTGGTGTTCTGGTGGAAGGGCGAGCTTTCGGATGTGTTCGAGGAGCGGCTCACCAGCCGGCTCGATCGGTTTCTCTTCGACAGCGCCTGCTGGGCGCAACCGGCCAACCAGTTCCTCCGTCTCCAGCAGGCCCTGGAGGAAAGCGGGGGCGCTTTCGTGGCCCATGATCTCGCCTACACCCGGTGCCATCCGCTGCGCATCGGGATCGCCCGCATCTTCGACGACGGAGCGGCCCGGAAGGCGCTCGACGAGCTGGAGAGTTTCGAGATCGAGTACGCCGCCGGGCAGCGCATCGTGGCCCTCTGGCTGGCGGCCTGGATAGCCGGTCGGCTCGGGGGACGGCTCGATCAGAAGAGATCCGACGCGGACCGCTTCCGTTTCCGGAGTGAGCGATTCGGCGAGTTCGCCATCGTCGCGCGCGAGGACGGGATCGAGAGTCCGGAAGCGGTCAAGCGGCTGGGCATGGATTTCGGAAAGGCCGGACAGATCGAGATCAGCCACGATGCCGACTCCGGTTTCTGGCGTCTCGACTGGAACCTCGCGGATTCCCCCGCGCGTGAGAAACTCTATCCCGGCAAGCCCCGCAGCGACGCCGACCTGGTCTCCGAGATTCTCATCCGCGCCGGCCGCAACCGGGCCATGTGCGAGGCCATGCCGATGCTGCGGAAACTGGTGGTGTTGTGAAGAAAAGTGGCGCCGGTTTTCAACCGGCGATTTCCCAGGCGATTTCCCGCCACTTCCGCCGGTTGAAAACCGGCGCCACGTCCCTCAGGCCAGGATCGTCGTGAGCGGCCCGGTGCTGTCGCCGTGGCGCTCGGCGGGAACGCCCACCCCGTGAAGCAGGGCGAGCCAGGCGTTGCAGAGCGGGGTGTGTTCGGGAACGACGATGTTTTCGCCAAGCCGGACCCCGGCGCCGCCGCCGGTGAGAATGGTGGGGCAGTTGTCGAGTTCGTGGCCGGTCCGGATGTTGCTCCCGTAGGCGAGGGAGACGTGGTCGAAGAGACGGCTGCCGTCGCTCTCCTTCGTGTCCTTGAGCCGGTCGATGAGCCCCGCCAGCAACTCGCTCTGGACCTGGTCGCGTTTCCGGGAAGCCGCCAGTTTTTCGCCCTTGGTCGTGATGTAGTGGCTCATGTCGTGCGGATTGACGTCGATGCCGACGCTGGGCAGCAGGGTCTCCACCGGCTGCCGGTAGGTGAGCACCCGGGTGCTGTCGGTCTGCAGGGCGGCGACCATGAGGTCGTACATGAGCTCGATCTCCTTCTTCCCGGAAACCTCGGAAGGCGGTTCGGGCACATCGGTCTTCGGCCGGGGCACGCCCATCCACTGCTCGTCCTTGGCGAGGCGGGTCTCGATGTCGCGGATTCCCTGGAAATACTCGTCCAGCTTTTCCGAGTCGTCCCGACCGAGGCCGCGCTTCAGGGAGCGGGCGTTTTCCAGGACGGTGTCCAGCACGCTGCGCCGCTCGGCCAATCGGGCGCGCTGCTCCTCGAGCGGAGTGGTGTCCTTGGAGAAGAGCCGGTGGTAGGCGGCGAGGGGACCGTCGAGGCCGGCGACCGGTTTTCCGTTCACGTCCCAGGCCAGCGAGAGACCCTCGCCGTGGCCGGAGTTGGAACGGCCCTTGGCATCGTTCAGCTCGATCGAGGAAAAGCGGGTGTGCTTGCCGAACTGGGCCGCCGCCACCTGGTCCACGGAGATGCTGTTGTGCATGCTCTGACCGGGCTGGGCGTAGCGGTTGGCCCCGGTCAGCCACCAGGTGCTGCCCGCGTGGCCCTCGACCGAGTACTTGTTCCACAGGCCCTGGACGACGGAGATGTCCTTCTTGTGGCGTTCCAGGGGAGCGAGCCCTTCGGGCAGCTCGTAGTCGGGGCCCGGCGTCTTGCGATCGGGATACCAGGATTCCTCGGTCACCCCCCAGCCGAAGCCGAGGAAGATCATCCGCTTGGGCGGTGCGGCCGCGGCGTCGGCGGCCGCGGAGGCGAAGCGCGAAAAGCCCAGCGATTCGAGGAAGGGCAGGGCGACGAGGCTGGTGCTCGACTGCAGGAAATGGCGGCGGGTCTTCATGGGCGGACGGATGGGGTGAAAAGGAAGGAAAGAAGGGAGGGCGGGACGGCTTGCCTACTTGGTGTGAAATTCTCGGCTGCCAACGATGGCGTGGATGAATGCACGGATGGCGAGGTCCTCCTGCTTGGCCTCCTGCACGACCGATTCGATCAACGGCTCGTCGCCGAACCCGACGGGCCGCCCGAGCGCATACTCGACCAAGGCGGAGGCGACGCCGTGGGCGAAGTCGTCCTCCTTCGAGACGAGGAGGTCGCGCAGCTCGAAATAGTCCCGGAAACTCGGTCCCCGGAAGAGCGCCCCGGAGGGATCGATGGTCCAGGTCTTCTCCTTGCCCGGCACCGGCTTCCCGTTCTCGTCCTTCACCACGAAGGTGTTCTCGGTTCGCCAGGCGCCGACGGCGTCGAAGTTTTCCAGCCCCAGCCCGATGGGATCGATCTTGCGGTGGCAGCTGGCGCATTGGGCTTCCTCCTGGTGCGCCACCAAACGTTCCTCGGTCGTCAGCACCTGCCCGGCGAGGCGGGCGATCTGGGGAACGTTCGCCGGGGCGGGCGGCGGTGGATTGTTGAGCAGTTTTCGCAGGACCCAGGCGCCGCGCTCGACCGGGTTGGTCTGGTCGCCGTTGCCGCCCATCAGGCTGACCGCCGCCATGCCCAGCAGGCCGCCGCGGGGGGAATCCGCGGGCAGCTTCACCTCGCGGAACCGGTCGCCGTGAACGCCGGGAATCCCGTAGTATTCCGCCAGGGTGGCGTTGAGCAGGGCGGTGTCCGATTTCAGCAGGCGGGTCAGGCTCTCGTTCTCCCGGAACAGCCACCGCATGGTCTCGTAGATCTCCTCGCGAGCGGCGACCTTGGTGCTGTTGTCGAAACGGGGATGCTTCTCGAGGTCCACCTGGAAGAAATCGAGGCGGTCGAGCCCGAGCCACTGGTAGGTGAAGGAATCCACGAGATCCCGCGCGCGTTCGTCGTCGAGCAGGCGGGTCGTCTCGGCCCGGAGTTTCGCCGGTTTCGCCAAGTCACCACGCTCGGCTGCGGACAGGAGCTCGGCATCCGGCGGGGCGCCCCAGAGGAAATAGGAGAGACGTGTCGCCAGTTCGGTCTCGGACAGCGGGCGGGATTCGCCTTCGAGATTGGGTTCCGCGAGGTAGAGGAACATGGGCGAGGAGAGCACGATGGCGAGGGCTTCCTGAAGGGCCGCGACCGGCTTGTCGCCCGCGGCGAGACGGCTGTCGTAGCTTCGCATCAGTCCCTCGAAGTAGTCGGCCGAGGCCTCGCGACCGCGGAAGGCGACCGTGGCGAAACGTTCCAGCGCTCGGCGGAT
>JAUIGT010000167.1 GCA_030432615.1 Verrucomicrobiia bacterium | reverse complement strand
GGACCATCGCCGGAAATCTCAATCGCTCTCGCTGCCGTCGCCGGTCTCGGCGGCGGGTGATGCCGAGGAATCGTCCTCGGCGGTGACGGGCGCCTGGTGGAGGGTGATCTGGGTGAAGGGGATGACCCAGCCCTGTTCGTTGCAGACATCGACGCAGATGCGGGGGATGGCGCGGTGGAGCTTCTGGTACTTGGAGGCGGCGTTGCCGGAGAAGTCGGCCAAGATGGCGTAGTCGAGCGAGGAGGCGCCGGCCTGCTCGAATTCGACGCCGATGTTGATGATGTCGTCGCCATCGACGACTTCGCGCAGGTCCTGGAGGAGGCGGGCCTGGAAGATGGGCGGGACGGTGTCGGTGCAGATGGGCTGGTGCTGGTAGTCGATGCCGAAGGTGACGCCGACGCGGAAGTTCTTGGAGAGGTTCCGCGGGGAGAGGCCGAGAAATTCGGCGGTCTGGTAGACTTTCCGCGCGCCGCCGAGCTGGATGACGGTGACCCAGTCGGGACTCTGCTGGACGACACGGCCGTAGGTGCCGTCGGAGAGCACCACCCAGTCGCCCTCGCCGGTGGGGAACCACTGTTCCTTGGGTTCCCAGGGGCGGGAGTGGAGGGGGACGAGGTCGCGCAGGGGCAGGCGCAGGTGACCGCCGAGGAGGGCGGGATTTTCCAGGTCGGTGTAGACGTTGATCCGTTTCACCTGCCAGGGGATGTCGCGGTAGATGATGCGCTCGTTCTCGCGGACGGAGCCGAGGTTGAGCATGAGTTTCACCTGCTCGAAGACGTGGGGCAGGGCCTGCTTGCCGGTCCAGGCGATGCCGGCGAGGAAGATGAGCATGAGGCCGAGCAGCACCCAGTCGGAGGCGGCGTAGAGCACGACCATGGCGGCGAAGATCCCCGCCAGCAGGGCGAAGGCCTGGTAGGCGATGTCGATGGCGCGGACGGAGAAGTGGCGTTCCTTCTTCCGGTGGAGGGGGCTGACGCGCAGGATCCACCGGTAGAGCAGCCGCAGGCCGAACCAGACGCCGACGAAGGCGAGGATGGAGGTGAGGAAATTGCGGCCGCGGGATCGGAAGAAACCGGCCATGGCCTCGCGGGCGGAGGCGAAGAGGGAGGAGCGATTCTCCTCGGCCTCGGCGAGCTTGAACTCGGCGACGCTGACGTCGTTCCTGGCCTGCTCCAGCTTGGCGGTCCATTCCTGGCGCAGGGTGCGGAGCTTGGCGAGGACCTCGTCGTTCTCCGCCACGGCGAGCAGTTCGTCGATGTTGCCGAGGGCGTTGTTGGCCTGCTTGATCTGTCGCTGGGCCTGGGCGAGGTCGGTGCGCAGTCCCTCGATCTCGCGCGGCTTGGAGGTGAGGTCCTTCAGCTGGCCGACGATGGGCCGGAGGAAGTCCTGGAACTCGGTGGCGATGTCGGCCGGTTGGCTGCCGTTTTTCTCGTATTCCTCGAGATCGACGCCGGTGGCGACGGTCTCCAGGTCCTGCCGAAGCTGGTCCCGCTGGGCGATGGTGGCCTGGAGTTCCTGGGCCAGTTCCTCTTTTTCCGTGTCGGTGGCGGCGGCCTGGAGTTGCTGGCGGAGCGCGGCGATCTCCTGCTCGACGGCGTCGATGGAAGACTGGAGGCTCTTGAGGGCGGCGAGGGAACGGGCCTCGCCGGTGGGTTCGCCGACGGGCGGCACGGGCGGGGTTTCCGGGGCCGGCGGGCTTTCGGCGGATGCCGCGGGAGCGGGAGCGGGTGGCGCGGTGTCCTGCGCCCGGACCGGGTCGGGGGTCGCGATCATCGTCATCACCGCGCCCGCTCCGGCCAGGAAGGCCAGGCCGCGGAGCTGGACGGAGATACGGTGACGCATGGACCGGGAGATTACTGGGAAAGCGAGGCCTTGAGGGCGGTGGTCACCACCTCGGCGGTGCGGGCGATGTCCTGGTCGCTGTGGGCCAGGGAGATGAAACCGGCCTCGTACTGGGAGGGAGCAAAATACACGCCTTCCTCCAGCGCCGCCCAGAAGAAACGGCGGAAGGCGTCGAAGTCGCACTGCTTCACGTCGTCGACGTTGGTGATCTCGCGATCGGTGAAGAAGAGGCAGAACATGGAGCCGACGCGGTGGAGGCGGTAGTTTTTCCCGACCGACTCGAGGGCGTCCATGGTGCCCTGGGCGAAGGCGGTGCCGATGGCCTCGAGGCGGGCCCAGCCGTCCTGCTTTTCCATTTCCCTGAGCTGGGCCAGTCCGGCGGCGAGGGCGAGGGGATTCCCGCTGAGGGTGCCGGCCTGGTAGACGGGGCCGTCGGGCGCGAGGTGGTCCATGATGTCGGCGCGTCCACCGAAGGCGCCGACCGGGAGCCCGCCGCCGATGACCTTGCCGAGCGCGGTGAGGTCGGGGGTCACGCCGGTGAGTTCCTGGACACCTCCCTTGGCAACGCGGAAGCCGGTCATGACCTCGTCGAAGATGAGGAGCGCGCCGTGTTTCTCGGTGATGTCGCGGAGGAACTCGAGGTAGCCGGACTGGGGAAAGACGAGTCCGGCGTTGGCGGGATAGGGCTCGAGGATGATGGCGGCGATCCGGTCGCCCTCGGCGGCGAAGGCTTTTTCCACCGCCTCGGGCCGGTTGAAGGGCAGGACGATGGTCTCGTCGGCGAAGGCCCCGGGGACGCCGGCGCTGTCGGGCTTGCCGTGGGTGAGGGCGCCGCTGCCGGCGGCGACGAGGAGGGCGTCGACGTGGCCGTGGTAGCAGCCGTCGAACTTGATGATCTTGTCGCGCTTGGTGAATCCGCGCGCGAGGCGGATCGCGGACATGGTGGCCTCGGTGCCGCTGTTGACCATGCGGACTTTTTCCACGGAGGGCACCCAGTCGACGATGAGCCGGGCCATCTCGACCTCGTGGGGATTGGGAATGCCGAAGCTGACGCCGGCCTTGGCGGCGTGGTTGATGGCGTCGAGCACGACGGCCGGCGCGTGCCCGAGAATGGCCGGGCCCCAGGTGCCGACGTAATCGATCAGCTCGTTGCCATCGACATCCCAGAGGTGGCTGCCGCGGGCGCGGCTGACGAAGAAGGGTTCGCCATCGACGTTGCGGAAGGCGCGGACGGGGGAGTTCACCCCGCCGGGAATGACTTCGCGGGCGGCGGCATAGAGTTTCCGGGAGAGATCGTGGTTCGACATGAAGAGAAGAGGGGAGAGGGAGAACTGGGAAGGAAAGATTTTGGAGCTTTTTCGCGGCCCCAGAGAATAGTAACGTAGCTCGATCGTCAAACGGGTGAAAGCTCTGTCCTGTCCCCGCGAACGATCGATCGATTTCGCGCAAACCCCAGCTCCTGTCTGTCATGAAGCGGTCAATTCTCACCGGTCCGCGCCTCGTCGCCCTCGGCGTGCTCGTTTTCTTCGGGCTCTCGACGCTCGCCGAAGCCCAGCTCCGCCCCATTCCCATTCGCAAGTCCAAGGCGGACCGCGAGGAAAGCAGCCTCATCCGCGAGGACGGCGCGGTCTACCTCGAGGGACTGGTGAAGAAGGAGGTGAAGGTGCGCGTCACCCAGGCGGCCCCGATCTACACCACCCTCGGCGCCGACCGCTGGCTGGGGAACCTGTTCGCCGACCAGGAAGTGACGCTGCTGGCGATCAGTGAAAAGGCCTACAAGGTGCGGGGCCGGGCCAAGCAGGGCCAGGTCGCGGGCTGGGTCGGCAAGGCGATGGTGGAGGGGTTGGACGACGAGTTCGAGGAGAACCTGGCCAAGCTCCACGAGCGCCAGGTGCTGGTGGGTGAGTTGATCGACGAGCAACAGGTGGCGATGGGGATGACGCAGGAGGAAGTGATGGCGTCGCTGGGCGAGCCGACCAAGCGCAACGCCAAGGTCGACAAGGGCGGGCACACCGCCTCCTTCGAATACATCACCTACGACCGGATTCCGCAGGCCACGACCGCGCGCGACGCCTTCGGTCGCCTGGTGCAGACCACGACCTACATCGAGGTGGAAACCGGCAAGGTCATCATCGGGTTCGAGAAAGGAGTGGTCGCCAGCATCGAGGAAAGCGAGGGTGTCGATCGCCAGGCCGGCGCCGTTCGCATCGTGCCGCCGCCGATCCTTCTTTTCTGAACCGAACCCCACCGACCCGTTTCACCCGTTGCCATGCCCCTGCACCTGACCCCGTCCGGATCGTCCTCGTCACGCCGCCATTTCCTGAAATCGCTCGCCGGGGCGGGCGTCGTGCTTTCATCCCCGATCGGCCGCGCCGCCGAGGGCGGGGGAGCGCAGGCGAAGCCCGATCGCTGGGCGCTGCTCTCCGACACCCACGTCGCCGCCGATCCCACGCTGGTGGCCCGCGAGGTGAACATGGCCGACAACCTGAAACGGGTGGTCGCCGAGGTCGTGGCGGAGGCGGAGTCGCTCGACGGCGTGCTCATCGACGGTGATTGCGCCTACAACGACGGGCAGAAGGGCGACTACGAGATATTGGGCGCTCTGCTGAAGCCGCTGACCGATGCGGGTCTGCCGGTGCACATGACGATGGGCAACCACGACGACCGCGGGCCCTTCTTCGAGGCCCTGTCCGGTCTCGCCACCGACGACGGCCTCGTGGACGGCAAGCACGTCAGTGTGATCGAGGGCACCAACGCCAACTGGGTGCTGCTCGATTCCCTGCGTTTCGTCAACAAGGTCGAGGGCGAGTTCGGCGAGGCGCAGCTGGAATGGCTTGCCGCTTGGCTGGAGGCGAACCCGGACAAGCCGGCGATCCTGGTGGGGCATCACTACCCCCAGGTTTTTCGCGAGGACGTCATTCCCGGCGACGAGAAGATCAAGATCTCGGGTCTCATCGACAGCGAGCCCTTCCTCGCGCTGGCGGCGCGTTTTCCCCAGGCCAAGGCCTACCTCTACGGTCACAGCCACGACTGGAAGACGAAGACCGAGGCCGCCGGCGGTTTCCACGAGGTGAACCTCCCGCCCACCGCCTACCTCTTCAATCCCGAGCGCCCCAACGGCTGGGTGCGGGCCACGGTTTCCGGGGAAGCGATGGAATTGGAGCTGCGAGCCCTCGATCCGAAGCATCCGCAGCACGGGGAGAAGCGGACGCTGGCTTGGCGGTGACGAAGTCGCCGCGCCCACCGAAGACGGGCGCCGCGATTTCGGAATTCCCCCGCAAGAACTCCGAACCGGGGCAGAACAAGAGTCCCGGAGGGACGATCAGACGGTAGCCCGGCGTGCAGCGAAGCGGAACGCCGGGTGACTTGGGCAATTTCTGTGAGGAGCCCCGGAGGGGCGTGGAGGTCCGATGTATCCTGGCGCGTTCTCGCCGCCCCTCCGGCGCTCCTTTCGTCGATCGCTAACGGTTTCCCTGGGTTCCGCTTCGCTGCACCTCGCGCTACCTTCTCGCTGTGCCTCCGGCACTCTCTGGATCGGACTCGGGCTGCGCCCTTGCCCGCCTCGCCGAGCGCACCGCCAGGGCGATGGCCACCAGCACGAGAACAGCACTGAAGAAAAACGCGGCGCCGGGGAGATAGACGGGGGCTTTTTCCGCGATGAAAAAGCCGAACAGGCCCGCGGCCAAGGGCGGACCGATGATGCCCGCAAGGCTGGTGAGGCTGCTGAGCGATCCCTGGACCTGGCCCTGTTCGTGGTCGCCGATGCTGTTGGCGATGAGCCCCTTGATGGCCGGGTTGGCGAGGCCGCCGACGGAGCCGATCACGATGATGACGTAGAGCATCCAGCCCTCGGTGGCGAGCCCGTAGGCGACATAGGCGAGCCCGCTGACGACGAGGGAAAGGGCGGCCGTTTTCATCTCGCCGAGCCTCGGCACCACGATGCGCGTGACCCCGCCCTGCATGATGGCCGCCATCAGGCCGACGACCGCCAGCGAGGTGCCGGTGTGGGCGGGCGTCCAGCCGTATCGGTAGGCGGTGTAGAGCACCCAGGTGCTGGGGAGGACCTGGTGGGCGACCTGGACGAGGAAATGGCTGCCGCTGAGCCCGAGGACGAAGGGATAGCGGCGCAGCGAAAGGAGCGAGCCGACGGGATTGGCGCGTCCCCAGCTGAACCGGCTGCGGTTTTTCTCCGCCAACGACTCGGGCAGGATGAACAGGCCGTAGAGCCAGTTCGCCAGCGTGAGGCAGCCGGCGACGACGAAGGGCAGGCGGAGGTCGATCTCCCCGAGCAGTCCGCCGACGGCGGGGCCGATGATGAACCCGAGCCCGAAGGCCGCGCCGATGAGCCCGAAATTGGCCGCGCGTTTCTCCGGCGGGCTGACGTCGGCGATGTAGGCGGTGGCGGCGGAGAAGTTCGCTCCGGTGATGCCGCTGATGATGCGACCGACGAAGAACCAGGCGAGGTTCGGCGCGAAGGCGAGCAGGAAATAGTCGAGGCCCGAGCCCAGCAGCGAGGCGAGGATGACCGGGCGGCGGCCGAAGCGGTCGGAGAGGCTGCCGAGCAGGGGCGCGAAGAGGAACTGCATCAGCGAGTAGATCGCCGCGAGCAGCCCGTACATGTGCGAGGCTTCGGAGAAGCCGCCCGCGGTCAGTTGATCGACCAGCTTCGGCAGAATGGGGATGATCAGCCCGATCCCGAGGATATCGAGGACGAGGGTGACGAAAATGAAACCGAGGGCTGGCCGGCGGGCAGACATGGGGGAGGGCGGGGCGGATGCGGACTCGGCGAGAGCGGGTTTTCCCCCGGCGGAGTGGAGCGAAACGCGATCGAGAGGTTGGCAGAGTTTGCCCGCTCTGCCAACCGGGAAGCGCCGCCGCGTTCAGGTTGTCGCGGGGGCTTTCCGGTCGACAGAAGCCGTTCTTTCGCTAAGGTAGCCGGCCCGGGCAATTCCCGGTTTTCCTCCCGTCTTGCAGAGCCTGTTATGAAAATTTTTGTCCCCAAAGAGACCGAGGCGATCGAAACCCGCGTGGCTCTCGATCCGGTGGCTGCGAAGAAACTGATCGATCTCGGCGCCGAGGTGGTGATCGAGTCCGGAGCCGGCGAAAAGGCCGACCATGCCGACGCCGCCTACACGGAAGTCGGCGCCACGACTGCGACCGACCGGGCCGGCCTGCTGGCGGAGGCGGATATCGTGCTGCGGGTGCGCAAGCCTTCGCCGGAGGAAATCGCGAAGCAGAAGAAGGGCGCGATCCACGTCAGTTTCCTCGACCCGTTCAACGAGCCCGCCCTGATCCAGGCCTTCGCCGCGCAGGGGGTGACCGCGATCTCGCTGGAGATGATTCCGCGGACCACGCTGGCGCAGAAAATGGACGCCATCAGTTCGCAGGCGAACCTGGCGGGCTACGTCTCGGTCATTCTCGCGGCCAACCGGATGAACACGATTCTCCCCATGATGATGACCCCGGCGGGCACGATCTCGCCGGCCAAGTTCTTCATCGTCGGCATCGGGGTGGCCGGTCTCCAGGCCATCGCCACCGCCAAGCGCCTCGGGGCGCGCGTCACCGCCTTCGACGTTCGCCCGGAAGCGCTCGAGCAAGCCGAGTCGCTCGGAGCCAAGGCGCTCCGCATCGACCTCGGCGAGACCGGCGGCACCGACCAGGGCTACGCCAAGGAGCTGACGCCCGAGCAGCTGGAGAAACAGCGCCAGGAACAGGGCAAGGTCTGCGCCCAGAGCGACGTGGTCATCACCACCGCCAAGGTCTTCGGCCGCAAGCCGCCGGTGCTCATCAAGTCCGACGTGGTCGCCAGCATGAAACCGGGAAGCATCATCGTCGATCTCGCCGCGGAAGGCGGCGGCAACGTCGAGGGCATCGTTCCCGGCGAGGAAGTCGTCACCGACAACGGGGTCCGCCTGATCGGCCTGGCCAACTACGAGGGCCGCGTCTCCAAGCACGCCACCCAGGTGCTGGCCGCGAACTTCGCCAACATGCTGGAGCATTTCTGGGATGAGGAAGCCAAGGCCGTGAAGATCGACCTCGACGACGACATCCAGAAGGGCTGCGTTATCACCCACGACGGCGCCGTCGTTCACGAGCGTTTCAAAGACTGACCGCGACCACCGCGATGGAAATTAGGAAGGCAGGAAAGCAGGAATTCTTTTTCACAGGCTGATCCGCTGCCGACGACTTTTCACTGATTACTGATCACTCATCACTCCACCCGAAATGGAACTCGTTCTACTTCTCTTCATCTTCGTGCTCGCCGCCTTCCTCGGTTTCGAGCTGATCCAGAAAGTGCCCAGCCAGCTGCACACGCCGCTGATGTCCGGCTCGAACGCGATCTCCGGGATCACCATCGTCGGGGCGATCGTCGCCGCGGGTCACGTCGAGGGCGGTCTCGGGCAGTGGCTCGGTTTCGCCGCGCTCGTCCTCGCCACCATCAACGTGGTCGGCGGCTACATGGTCACCGACCGGATGCTCGGCATGTTCAAGAAGAAGGGCAAATGAGAGCTTCGGCCCGGCCCTGACGTTTCGACTTCCCTATTCGTTTCTTTCCCTTCCAGCCCATGGAAAAAGCTCAACTGATCAACCTCGCCTACATCGTCGCCTCGGTCCTGTTCATCTTCGGGATCAAGATGCTCGGCTCGGCCGACACCGCCCGCCGGGGAAACCAGGTTTCCGCGCTCGGGATGCTGCTCGCCGTGGTCGCCACGCTGCTCGCCGGCGGATTCGACTGGACCTGGATCATCGCCGGTCTCGTTCTCGGCGGCGCCATCGGAGCCATCTGGGCGAAGAAGGTGCAGATGACCGGGATGCCGGAACTGGTGGCGCTTTTCAACGGATTCGGCGGCATCGCCTCGCTCCTGGTCGGTTGGGCGGAGGAAGCCCACTACGAGGGCGGCGAAGCCATGCCCGCGGTGACTTCCGTCGCCATCGGCCTGGCGGTGCTGATCGGCGGCATCACCTTCACCGGTTCGCTCATCGCCTACCTGAAACTCTCCGGGAAAATGGGAGGCAGCCCGACGCTCTTCCCGGGTCAGAAGGCGATCAACGCGCTCATCCTCGCCGCCATGCTGGTGTTCGCGGGCATGTTCGTGGCCACCGGCCAACCCTGGACGCTCTACGCGATCATCGGGCTCTCGCTGCTGCTCGGCGTCCTCGGCGTCCTGCCCATCGGCGGCGGCGATATGCCGGTGGTGATCGCCTTCCTCAACAGCTGTTCGGGTCTCGCCGCTTCGGCGGCCGGTTTCGTCATCAACAACAACGTCCTCATCGTGGCCGGCTGCCTGGTCGGCGCCTCGGGCCTGATCCTGACGGTGATCATGTGCAAGGCGATGAACCGCACGCTCGGCAACGTCTTCTTCGGAGGCTTCGGCGCCGCCAGCGGCAAGTCGGGCGCCGCGGTCGAGGGCGAGATGAAGGCCCTCAGCACCGAAGACGCCTTCTACGTGCTCGAGGCCGCCCAGAGCGTGGTCTTCGTCCCCGGCTACGGCATGGCCGTGGCCCAGGCCCAGCACGCGGTGAAGGAACTGGCGGAGATCCTCGAGAACAACGGCGCCGAGGTCCGCTTCGCCATCCACCCGGTCGCCGGTCGCATGCCCGGCCACATGAACGTGCTCCTGGCCGAGGCCGATGTTCCCTACGAGCAGCTTTGCGAGATGGACGACGTCAACCCGACCATGGAGACGGTCGATGTGGCCATTGTCATCGGCGCCAACGACGTGGTCAATCCCGCCGCCGCCGAGGACGAGAGCAGCCCGATCTACGGCATGCCCATCATCAACGTCCACCACGCCCGCAATGTCTTCGCCCTCAAGCGCGGTCAGGGCGCCGGTTTCTCCGGCCTGGTGAACACCCTCTTCTTCCGCGACAACTGCCGCATGATCTACGGCGACGCCAAGGAAACGATCACCAGCCTGGTGTCGCAGTTCAAGGATTGAGGATGGTGTCCACCTGCCGCACCGCCTCGTAGAGCACGATCCCGACGGCGGTGGCGAGATTGAGGCTGCGAACCTTTTCCGATTGCTGCGGGATGGTCAGGCAGGACTCGGCGTTCGCGGCGAGCAAGCTTTCGGGCAGGCCGCGGGTTTCGGAGCCGAAGACGAGGTAGTCGCCGTCGCGAAATTCCGCCGACCAGTAGGCGCGTTCCGTCTTGGTGGTGAGGTAGAAAAAACGGGCCGATTCGCCGGCGTCCTCCCGGAGTTCGGCGAGCGATTCCCATTCGCGCACATCGACTTCGGCCCAGTAATCGAGCCCGGCGCGTTTCACGGCGCGATCGTCGAGGGAGAACCCGAGCGGGCCCACCAGGTGCAGCCGCGCCCCGGTGGCCAGGCAGAGACGGCCGATGTTCCCGGTGTTGGGCGGGATCTCCGGTTCGACGAGGACGACGTGGAACATGAGTCGGCGAAGGAATCGGGGCGATTCAGAAATCGGCCGTAGCCCCGATGTGGAACCGCCCGGTACTGTCCGGGTCAGGCAAGGCCGGCGAGAGGGGTCCGACGTTGAACGCGCCGTACAGGCAGATCGACTTCCGGGAGAGCCGGGCATCCACTTCGGCCAGGGGCCTCCAGGATTCGGCGAGCGCGAGTGGGGTTTTCTTGCCGGGAAGGATGAGGAGAAGCGAGCCGTGGTCGATACTGCGCTCGCGCCTGAGTTGGACATAGGATCCAATCCAGAGGGCGAGGAGCAACACGCCGGCAAGGCTGAGAATCGTCCAGCGATGACGTCGAAAGCCGGCTTTCATACCCATCACAGCGCCTCCAGGAATCGCCGATAGAAATCGACCCCGGCGTCGAGGTCGTCGACCTTGAGCCACTCGTCCTTGGTGTGGGCCTGGGCGATGGAGCCGGGGCCGACGGCGACGGAGGGAATGTCGCCCATCTCCGCCAGCCAGGCGGCGTCGCAGAACCAGGGCGCCCCGACAGGGTTGGCTCCGAGACCCAACAGGGTTTGAACGAAGGGGTTCTCCACGTCCGTATCGAGCGGGCGGGTTCTCACCGGCGCGTGGATGTCCACCGCGTCGCTCCAGCCGTGGCGCTCCAGCAGGCCGCGCAACTTGTCGATCGCCCCGCCGTCGGCGGCGAGTTCCGGGGTTTCCCGGAAATCGAGCGAGGCGACGCAGCGGTCGGGCACGATGTTGGTGCGCGATCCGCCGTGGAGTTGGCCGATGTTGACGGTGGCGGGACCGAGCACGGGATTGGCGAAGGCCGCCAGTTCCTCGCGGAGTTCGGTGTCGATGGCCTGGACGATGGGCAGCAGCTTGGTGATCGCGTTTTCCCCGCGCTCCGGCGAGGCGCCGTGGCAGGCGTGACCGGTGGCGGTGAGTTCGGCCCAGACGCAGCCCTTGTGGGTGTAGACGATGTCCAGCTCGGTCGGCTCCCCCACGATGGCGAAGTCGTATCGTCCGCGATATTTCTTCGCGAAATGCTGGGAACCGGGCTGACCGGTTTCCTCACCCATGAGGCCGACGAAGGAAATCTCGGCGTTGAGTTCGCGCAGGCGGTCCTTCAACTCGACGAAGGCCCAGAGCATCGCCGCCATGGTCCCCTTGGTGTCGCTGGCGCCGCGACCCCAGATCTTTCCGTCCCGGATCTCGCCCCCGAACGGATCGATGGTCATGCCGGCGACACTGACGGTGTCGGTGTGCGGAGCGAAAAGGACGCGGGGTTTTCCCGA
>JAUIGT010000166.1 GCA_030432615.1 Verrucomicrobiia bacterium | reverse complement strand
CCGACGAAAGCGGCGAAGTCCGCGGTCCGCTCGTCACCACCTGGCCGGCCGAGGGCCAGACCATCATCGACCGGCTCCCGGAGATCCAGATGAACGTCGCCGGTCTCGAGGGCTTCGATCCCGACAGCGTCGTCGTGCGGGTCTCGGGCTTCGGCAAGGTCACTCCCACCTGGGATGCGGACACCTCGACCATCCGCTACCAGGTTCCCCAGCGGCTGCGCTCCGACACTTGCGGCGTCCGCGTCAGCTTCAAGCACGCCGGCAACCGCGACTGGGAGGTGATCGCCTGGAATTTCCACATCGACCGGCTCGCCGGCTACCTGCCCGCCGACGCGCTCGAAAAGCTGCGCCAACACCGGGAAGAGACCGCCGAAACCGAAGCCGCCGACGGCGAAACCACGGCCGATGCCCCGGCTCTCCCGGTGGCGAACGGGGAAAAGACGAAGACGGCGCAGGTGACGCGCTGAGGAACAGATCACGGGCGCCGCTTTCCTGTTTCGCATGAAACCGCCCGTCACCTTCCGCTTCGGCATTCCCGGGCTGGCCATCCTGGCCTCCCTCCTTCCCGCTCGTTCAGAGGAGGTGCCAGCCTCCCGGAAGCTGCTGTTCTTCGACCTCTGGAAACTCGACGATTGGCACCAGGTGGAGCTCTGCCAGGGCGAGCCGGAATGGATTCCGGAGGGAACCTGGATCGACCCCGCCGGTCCCGATCGCGGCGTTCATTTTCCCACGGTCTGGCGGGACGAGGAAACCGGCGAATGGCGGCTGGTTCATTCCCTCAAGTGGAGCCCGTTCACCCTCATGGCGGCCCGGAGCGAAGACGGCATCGCCTGGGAGCCGCTGCCGGTTCCCGATGCCGAGCCGGTGGGAGGCAAACTCGCGCCGCACCATCTGTTCACCCTCCCCGACGGCGCCGGCGGCACCGCCTACCTGGATCCGCAAGAAACCGACGGATTCCGCTTCCGCATTTTCGGACGCCAGGACGGCGAACCGGTCCTCGAGCGGGCACGAACCGATCCGAACCATCGCTGGCACGCCATCGCCCGTGACCCGCAGGCCGATGCCACGTCGAAACGCTACCTCAGCGAAGCGGTCACCCTCGTCTCCCGGGACGGCCTGCATTGGGAGCTGAAGACGGGCGGCCACTGGGAATGGGGACAGGACGACTGGTTTCCCGAGCCCCCCGTCTTCGCCTTCCACCGGCCCGCGAACGACTCCCATGTCATGACCGTCCGCCCGGGTTGGGGTGATCGCCGCCAGTGCCTTCGGTTTTCTCCCGATCTTCGGACCTGGAGCGATCCGCAGTTGCAGTTTCAGCCCGATGCCCTCGATACCGACGGCCCGATCGGCATGTATGGCCTGCCCGTTCATCCGGTCGGCAATGGCGCGGGATTCGTCGGTCTGCTCTGGATCTTTCACAATGCCAGCAGCCGGCCGGTGAATAGCTTCAACCAGTTCTTCGGTACCATGGACTCGCAGCTCGTGACCAGCTACGACGGTGTCCGCTTCTTCCGTGGCCCGAGACGCCCCTTCATCCCGCTCAATCCCATCCCGCGGCACGGTTGCACCCAGATCCGTCCGTGCAGCATCGTGGAAACCGACGACGAAGTCCGCATCTACTCGGAGGGACATCGCGGCGAGCACGGTCGGGAACGCAGCGAGCAGCAACGCGCCGGGGACGAACCGCTCGGCTCGCTGCTCCTTCATCGCCTGCGCAAAGATGGCTGGATGTACCTGAAATCGCGCGGCGACTGGGCCCGCTTCCAGACCAAGCCGCTGGTCCTGCGGGCTCCCGGAATTCGCCTCAACGCCGCGGCCAACTACGGCGAGGTTCGCTTCCAGGTGACCGACGAGAAAAGTCGGCCTCTCGCGGGATTCACCTTCGACGACTGTCTCCCGATGCGGGCGGAGGATGACCTCGACTTTCCTCTTCGGTGGCGGGAAAACGATCTCGATCAGGTCGTCGGCCGGGCGATTCGGCTCGAGGTCGAGTTTCGCAACGCCAGGATCTACGCCTTCGACATGGCGCACCATTTTCTCGATGCCCAGGATCTCTGGCGTATCGAGGATGGTCAGCCGGTCGAAGCCGAACTCTTCGACTTCTGATACCGGATTCAAATAAGATCTGGACGATTTGCGAGTCCCTCGGTTCTTGGGGCGAGGCGCGCTGAGGGAAGGTAGCGAGCTACCTGACCGAGGCGGAACGAAGCATCCGGGAGGCGAGGGCTCGCATCACGAAAAATAACCGAAGGCTAGAATCCTTTTTCCATTTCTATCAATCGTCCAGAGGTTATTGGAATCTGGTATGACTCACCTCGGTGCCCCGGCGTCAGCCGTCCTCATCGTTCGGCTCCGCCAACCACGCCAGCGCGGAAGCTTCCTCCAGGAAAGCCCGTGTCTCGATGGACACGCCGTTCGATCGGGCGACCAGGTTGAACGACCAGATCAGGTCGCGCGCCGCCTCGTCCGCCACCAGGCAGGCCCAGCGGCAGGAGCCGCGCGACTTTTCCAGTTCGGCGGCGTGATCGACGTAGCGACGGATCGCCTGAACCTCGTCCACCAGTTTCGCTTCCCGCAGGTCGGTCAGCGTGTCCATTCCCGCCTCGAACCGCGGATCCCGGTTCACCCGCAGCGAGTGCTGGATCATCTGGTCGATGGTGAAACTGCCTCGGCAGTGCACCCGGACCAAGCCGGCTTCGGTATCGATCTCGTATTCGATCGCCACTCTGAAAGATAACCCGGGAAAAGCGCCGATGGAATTCCGATTTCGTCTCCGCGCGTGACTTTCCCGGGAACATCGGCCACGATTCCCGATATGAATTCCTTTTCCCTCCCCCATCGCGCCGCGCCCGCTCTCGCCTTGGCGGCCCTCGCGTTCGCCGCCGCCTTTCCCGGATCTCCGGTCAGCGCCCAGGAAAAGAAACCGTGGTCTCCGCCACCCGCGATCCGCCTGGAGAAACTGATCCCGGAAAATCCCGAGGAAGCCGCCCGCCTCATTCGCCAGAGCTGGGGCGAGAAGGCCTTCGCCTCCAACCAGTCGAAGGTGGTGGAGGAGACCACCGTCCTCTGGGTCGGTCAAGCCGAGCAACCGATCGAGGTCGTCCGGCTCGACACCGGGGAAACCCTCGGCACCATGACCGACCTCGGCGGTTTCCAGGCACTCGCCAGGACCTTGCCCAATTGCCAGTGGTTCGACTACGAACTGCGCGCCGGCGGCGCCAAGAAGATCGGCGGGGGCAACCTCAAGATCGAGTACTACGACTACCCACCCGAGTCGTCTCCCCAACCGGATGTGCCGAAGGGCAAAGTCACCGAACACGAGTGGAACGATTCGAAGGTCTTTCCCGGCACCTCCCGGGAGTATCTCGTCTATGTGCCCGCCCAGTACGACGGCTCCGAGCCCGCCGCCCTGATGATTTTCCAGGACGGTCTTCGCCACGCCGACCCGAACAATCCGCGCGGACTGCGCGCCACCACCGTGCTCGACAACCTCATCGCGTCCGGCGACATCCCCGTGACCGTCGGCGTCTTCATCAATCCCGGCCGCACCGAGGGCCAGAAACCCGGCGACAAGCCGCGCAACCGGAGCTTCGAATACGATTCACTGGGCGACGCCTACGTTCGCTTCCTGCTGGAGGAGATCATTCCCGCCGTCGAGAAGGAGCACGACCTGAAGCTCAGCGACGATCCCGCCATGCGCGCCATCGCCGGCGGCTCCAGCGGTTGCGCCTGCGCCTGGACCGCCGCCTGGGAACGCCCGGACCAATTCGGCAAGGTGCTCGGCTGGGTGGGCACTTTCACCAACATCCGCGGTGCCAACGTCTACCCCTCCCTGGTCCGCAAGACCGAACGCAAGCCCATCCGCGCCGCCCTGCTCGGCGAGCACAACGACGTCGTCAACCAGTTCGGCAGCTGGCCGCTGGCCAACCAGCAGATGGAGGCCGCGCTCGACTTTTCCGACTACGACTACCGCTACTGGTGGGGCGACGGCTTCCACGGCAGCACCCACGCCGCCGTCATGCTGCCGGAGATGATGCGTTGGCTGTGGAGCGACGTGAAGAACAACCAATGACTCAAGGGGGTCGAAAGCCGGACCAGACAGGGTTGACTCGGGATCGGCGATTCAGGGAGCGCCAGCTTTTCATTGAGACGACTGGCGCTTCCGGCTAGGGTCCGGACATGGCAGAAGTTCCCTCCACCTTTCGACTCGAACGCGGCGCCTCGGCGCCGGAATTCACCCTTACCGACGGGCTCGGCAACGCCTATTCCCTGGAACGCCTCAGCGCCGACCGCAAGGCGGTGGTGATCGCCTTCGTCTGCAACCACTGCCCCTTCGTGGTCCACTTGGCCGACGCCCTCGGGGAATGCGCCCGCGAATACCTGGCCCAGGGCGTCCAGTTCATCGCCATCAGCGCCAACGACGTGAAGAACTATCCCGACGACGCGCCCGAAAAGATGCCCGCCTTCGCCCAGGAACACGGCTGGGATTTCCCCTATCTCTACGACGAGACCCAGGACGTGGCCAAGGCCTACGCCGCCGCCTGCACGCCGGATTTCTACGTTTTCGACGCCGACCTGAAGCTGGCCTACGCGGGCCAGTTCGACGGCTCGCGACCGGGCCGCGGCGACGACGTCACGGGAGCCGACCTGCGCGCGGCGCTGGACCGTGTTCTGGAATCCGGGGAAGGTCCCGACCAGCCCTGGCAACCCAGTTCCGGCTGCAACATCAAGTGGAAGGCCGGCAACGCTCCGGACTATTTCTGATCCCGGGAGGCTCTCGGCTCAGCTCGGAAGCGCCGGACTCTCGTGCTCGAGATCCCGGGTCAGCGGGTCGCCGTTGCCCCAACGGCTGCGCCACTGGTTCTTGGCTTCCTTGAGGCCGTAGATCGTGGCGTAGACCGTTGCGCGCGGGAGATTTCCCAGTCGTTTCGGAATGACCTGGAAACGGCGCAATTCGTAGAAGCTGGTGGCCCACCTTCCCTTGTAGCCTTCCTCCCCACTGAGAAGATCGAATCGGAGTTGGCCGCCCTTCACCCGGTCGGCACAGTAGGCCAGGGAATCGATGAGCACCCGGCGCCCGGGCGACAGGGCGGCATGACGTCCTTCGTAGGCGGTCAGGTAGTAGTAGTAGGTGTCATCGGCAAAATATCCGAGGTTGAACGCCATCGGCAGACCACCCGGCCGCTCGCGCAGCGTTGCCATCAGGAGCGGCGCCCCCTCGCGGACCTGGCGTTCCAGGAAATCCGAAAAGTTCGGATCGGAGAAGACCGAGTCGCCCTCCTTTCGATACTGGTTCGACTGATGAAGGCGACCGGCGGCTTCGATCGCCGCGAGATCGATCTCCCGACCGAAACGAAGTTCGGTCACGTGATCGGGGAACGACTCTTCGGTTTTCCGGGTCGAGGATTTGTAATCCTTGCGCTTTCGGCTGCTCAACGCCTGGAGAAAATGACCCGGACCCGATATCCGAAACCTGGTCGTCGGGCAGATACTCCAATAACGACTGTGAACCGCCGCCACTTCGCCGATTCGAGGATCCTGGAGGGCCGCGAAAAGACGCGAATGCTCGGCCACCTTGGCGAAGGTCAACGACAGCCCTTCCTGTCGCTCCCGCCGGATAATCTCGCGGAGCAACAACACGACCATCTCGGTGGATTCGGCGACGACGTCCTGATAGTCGAGGTGGGTATCGGCCGCGGCACACAGGGTCAGCCCGTGCTGGTAGAGCGGCAACAGGGCCCGCAGTTCTCCGTCCTCGCGAAGCTCGTAGACGACGGGTTCGAACTCGAGAAAGGTCTCCAGCCAGGCCAACCAGGTCTCCGGACCACAGAACGGGGCCGCCGACGAATGCCGGGAAGCGAATCGCAGCCATTCGGCGCGGCGCTTGGCGATCAGTTCAAAAGCATCGATGCGGTGGAGGTCGTAGGCCATTCCGGAGTTCTAAAATATTCGTAAAGTATTATATTTATGGTTTTTATCAAGCAGGATTCCGGAGAACCTCGCCCGTAACCGAGGAATCGCAGGCGCCCGTCCCCCGGAAAAATCATGCAGCCCCCCTTGCCATTCCGCCGGCCGGCATCGTAGGCTGACGACATGCGTTGTCTACTTCGTGGCCTTCTCGGCGTCATCGCCTTTTTCATTCTCGCGGGTGCCCTGCTCTTCTTCCTCGCTCCCTCGGAGGCACGGGTGGAACGCTCGATCACCATTCAAGCGTCGCCCGAGGCGATTTCCCCGAAGGTGAACAATCTGAAAGCATGGCGGAGTTGGTCCCCCTGGATGCAGCGCGAGCCGGACATGAAGAGCACCTACGAAGGGCCAGAGGCCGGGGTCGGAGCGAAGACGAGCTGGGAGAGCAAGACCCAGGGCAATGGCTCCCAGGTCATTACCGAGAGCGTGCCGCATGAGCGCATCGCGACCGAACTGGACTTCGGCGAGATGGGCACGGCCCGGTCGGACTGGACCTTTGCCCCGGAAGGAGATGGCACCAAGGTCACCTGGGGCATGGACGTGGGACCGGACAAAAATCTCGGTGCCCGCATTTTCAACCTGGTGGCGGATCGGATGGTGGGCCCTGACTACGAGACGGGGCTCGCGAATCTGAAGGAGGAGGTGGAATCCGGAGGCGGCAACTGACCTCGCGCTCACCTCCTCTTCCCTTCCGAGTCCGTTTCCTGACTCTTTTCCCGATTTTCCCATGAGCCGATTCGTCCTCGCCCTCGACCAGGGAACCACGAGTTCCCGCGCCATCGTCTTCGATCAGCGGGGCACGATCCGATCGCTGGCCCAACGGGAATTCCGCCAGATTTTTCCCAAGCCGGGTTGGGTGGAGCACGACCCGGCGGAGATCTGGGAGAGCCAGCTCGCCGTGGCCCGCGAAGCGATGGAGAAAGCCGAACTCGCCGCCGGAGACATCGCCGGGATCGGCATCACCAACCAGCGGGAGACGACGCTGATCTGGGACCGAAAAACGGGGGAACCGATCATGAACGCCATCGTCTGGCAGGACCGGCGCACCGCCGATTTCTGCCAGGACCTGGCCCGGGGCCCCGACGCCGGACGCATCCAGGAAACGACGGGGCTCGTCATCGACGCCTATTTCGCCGGATCGAAAATCCGCTGGATGCTCGACCATGTCGAGGGCGCGCGCGAACGGGCCGAGGCCGGCGAACTGGCCTTCGGGACCATCGACAGCTGGCTGGTATGGAAGCTCACCGGCGGCCGGGAACACCTGACCGACGTCTCCAATGCCTGTCGGACGCTGCTGCTGAACCTGGAATCCCTGACCTGGGACCGGGAAATGCTGCGCCTGTTCGGCATTCCTGCCGCCCTTCTCCCGGAGCTTCGCCCCAACAGCGGAATCCTCGCCGAGACCGAGCCCGCGCTGTTCGGAGAATCCCTTCCCATCGCCGGAATGGCGGGTGACCAGCACGCCGCGCTCTTCGGCCAGGCCTGCCACCGGAAAGGGTTGGCCAAGAACACCTACGGCACCGGCTGCTTCATGCTCATGAACACCGGCGCCGAGCCGGTACGATCGCGAAACAAGCTCCTCTCCACCCTCGCCTGGCGGATTGGCGACCGAACCGAGTACGCGCTCGAAGGCAGCATCTTCATCGCCGGCGCCGTCGTCCAGTGGCTGCGCGACCAACTTGGGATCATCCGCGAATCCAGCGAGATCGAGGCCCTGGCGAATTCGGTCGCGGACAACGATGGCGTCTACTTCGTACCCGCCTTCGCCGGCCTGGGCGCGCCCCATTGGGATCCGCATGCCCGCGGAACCGTCACCGGGCTCACCCGAGGATCTTCGAAAGGGCACCTCGCCCGCGCCGCTCTCGAGTCGATCGCCTTCCAGAGCTACGACGTGCTCACCGCCATGACCGCCGACTCGGGAATCGATCTCGCCGAGTTGCGAGTCGATGGCGGTGCCTCGATGAACTCACTCCTGATGCAGTTCCAGGCCGATCTCCTCGGTGTCCCCGTGGTCCGCCCCACCGTCTCGGAAACGACCGCCCTCGGTGCCGCCTACCTGGCCGGGCTCGCCACCGGAGTCTGGCAGGATCAGTCCGAGATCGCGGAAAACTGGATCGAAGACGCCCGCTTCGAACCGCGTAAGGAACGCGCCGAAATGCGGCCGCTCATCGACGGTTGGCAGGAAGCGGTCGAGCGAACCAGGTCCCGTTGAATCGTGGTGGGAATCCAGGCTTCAACCTGGAAATCATTTCCACGCGGTCAGCAACGGACCGCCCTCGCCAAATACGGGATCATTCTCCGGCCTCGCCACCGACCGAATCGACTCCAGCACCGCCGGCCGCTCCTGGTCCGGCTCTCCGCGTTGCATGTCCGGAGACTTTCCTCCCGGGTAGGCGCCGACCACGGAGAAATCCTCGCTCGCCTGGAGGCGCTTGTGCCCGACACCGGCGGGAATGATCACGGCATCGCCCGCCTCGAAACGAACGGTTTCCCCGGATTCGCCGCCAAAGCGCACCTCGGCAGAACCGCTGACACAACCGAGCACCTCGTGGGTCTCGGCGTGGTAGTGATGGAACGGGTAGACCCCGTTCACCCAGCAACCGTCCCAACCGTTTTCCTGGAAGCGCTCCGCCACCGCGGCGGCATCGAAACCCGCCAGGGCGCCGCGGTACATGAGCAGCGGCCAGTCGGGATGGTTGGGAATCTTTCCGTCGTCTTCGAACTTGAGAGAAATCACGTCCCCCCCATCCTTGCGTGAAGTGGCCCGGTCGTTCAAAGGGATTTCGAAGAAAATTCCTTCCGCCTTCCTCCTACAATCCGAACAAGGGAGCCGGCACCAGGAAGGCATGCTGCTCCAGAAGGCTCAGTGAACCGTGCCAGCTGAGGTATTGCGTCAGCCAGACGAAGCCCGCATAGGCCGCCACCACCGGTATCGCCGCGAGGCGGCTGAGCCAGCGAACGATCCAGTGACGCGGCAACTCTCTCCGATTCCCCCGGTTGATGGCCCAGCCGACCAGGAGTCGCGCCGGAAAGATGAAGGCCACGAAGAACAGTGCCGGCAGCCAGGCGACCTCTCGCGGGGTCAGTTCGATCTTCAACAGGTAGAGCGGCACGGCGAAGAGGAGGGTCACGAACAAGGCGAACCAGAAGGCGATCGGAGCCCGCTGAAACAGGCGGCGGACCGCCTTGACCCGAAACATGGCTTCGAAGCGGGTCGTCTCCGCGAAATGCGCCTGCAGGAATGGCAGGTAGAGCACTACGACCATCAACAACCCGGCACCGATCAACGTCACCAGGAAGGAAAGCCCGTCGATTCCAATCCGGGAAGCCCCGATGAGAATGCCGACCGGAACCGCCAGCCACATCACGGCGGCGACGAAGCCGCGAAATCCGAGCCAGAAATAATGCGGAAGCCGCAGGCTGGCAATCCAATCGCCGACCCGATCCCCCACCTCATGCCAGGCCCCGAGGCGCGGATGCCGGATCGCGCTCCATGCCTTGACCGGCGCCGGCCAGAGAAAGTGTCGTAAGCGCCCTCCCCGCACGCTCGCCCATGCGATCTGGGCGAGGCCCGCGAGCGTGAGCACGATCAGGGCGACACGCCACCCGGTGGCGATCCGGCTGCCGGGGGCGATCAGTTCCGCATCGTTCCACATGCCGGCCGCGAACTGGGCGGGGAGCAGGACCAGCCAGGCGCCGATGACGAAACTGCCCAGCACCGAGGCCTTGCGCACCCCGACGAAGCCGTCGCGGAACCGTCCCGTTCGCGCCACCCGCCCACTGGCTTCGAGCAGGTAGCCGAGGCTGAAGAAATTCAGGACCGGAATCACCGAGAGCACCGCCAGCCCCACGAAGAGGGTCGCCATGCCGAACCCCCAGTCGAGAACGGAGACGATTCCTCGCCCCATTCGCCGGAAAAGGGAAGGCCGCGATTCCTCCGGCCCCGCCGTGGCGGTCTCCACGGGCGGATTCTCGATCTCATCGACCGGTGGATCCATGGTGGCGGCGGGAGTGGTCATCTCGTCGGAAAGACGGACGACCACCGGGACCGGTTACATTCTTCCCCACTCACCGTCACGGCCACACCGCCGAAGGCTCACTTCACGTGGCGATCGGCGAAGTCGAGGTAGCGTTTCCAGTCGAAATCGGTGACGTCGTGCTTCCCGGTGCGAATGTGGTAGCTGATCGTCTCGCCCACCGGCTGGTTGACCGGGGGCATTTCCTCGACCTCCACGCCTTCCTTGCCGAAAAGCTCCCAGGCCGGACTCGCGGCCTTGGCGGACAGGAATTCTCCCCGGGGATCGGCCCACTGGTCGTCCTCGGCGCTGCCGATGCAGACCGGTCGCGGCGCCATCAGGGCTATGAGCTGGTGCTGGTCCACCGGCAGATCACCGACCCGGTCGTCGTAGGAGGGGAACCGATCGTTGAACCAGTGCGGGAAGCTGGTGTTGATCCGCTTCACCGTTTCGCCGAACTGCCGCCGGCTCAGGGCTGCGCCCCCGCAGCCGGAGTCGTTGGACACCACCATCGCGAAGCGTTCGTCCATGGCACCGGCCCAGAGCGCCGTCTTGCCGAGCCGCGAGTGCCCGATGACGGAAACCTTGGTCCCGTCGATGAGGGCGTCGAGTTCCAGGTAGTCGAGGGCCTTGCCCAGGCCCCAGGCCCACGAGCCGATCGAGCCCCACTCGGTTTCCTTCGGCTGGCCGAAGACCGAATGAATGCCGTTCTCGAATCCGTCATCGAAATCCGGGTCGATATCCCCGTAGTACATCGTCGCCAGCGCGTAGCCACGATCGATCAGCATCTCCACCGGCCAGCGGCTCGCGGACGCCCCGCGGGATTTCTCGGTGGCGCGGTGATCGACGACACGCCCTTCCTTGTCGGGCCGCATCCAGCTCTCCGAAAGCGTGATCCGGGGATCGGGATGGATGGTGTGATTGCCGCGAAAGTTCAGCCCGAGGAACGCCGGAACCGGTTCGCCCATCGCCTTCTTCGGCGCGATCACCAGGAGATGCAGCACGGGGCCGTCGGGCCGGTCGGGAAAGCTGAGGCTCACCTCCTTCATCGATGCCTTGTCGTCGAGGAAATCCGTCACCGCCTGGGTGACATCGATCTTCAACTTCACCTCCTTCGCCTTCTCGGGAACGTGGCCGTAGACGTTCTCGGCGAACAGTTCGAAAATCTCCTGGCGACGCTTCGGCCATTGCTCCGCCGTCTTCACCGGCGTTCCGTCCTCGAACTGCAACAACGGGGGCAGCACATACTCCGGAACCCTCGCTTCATCATAGTTGGCATCCTGCGCCCGCGACGACGGCGGCGCGAACACCAGCAGCAGGGAAACGGTGGCCGCGATGGCCGGGGCGGGCGGGCAACAATTCTTCATGGCTTCATCGTAGTCCGTCGTCCGCCACCGGTGCAACCTTGCATCCGCCCCGCGAATCCGCCGACCACGCCACCGCAATCCGCTTGCTTCCCCCCTTCCCCGGTTCTTTGATAATGGCTCCCCTTCGGTCGATGAACGCCTTTTCCCTCACCTCCGCCCTCCGTTTTCTCGCCGTCGCGAGCCTCTGCTTCG
>JAUIGT010000165.1 GCA_030432615.1 Verrucomicrobiia bacterium | reverse complement strand
TCTGAGTTTTTAGTTTTCAGTTTTCAGGGGTGGTTGGATTGGGTAAAAAGGAGGCGGCATCGAGATTCCGATTGGATGAAAAGATACCTGCCGCCCTGAAGTCCGACAGCGAGGATCGTCTGGTGGAGAAAAATCCCGGTTTTTCCGGGTGAGGCGGCGAGCGGGATCGTGATGCCCGGATAAAGTTGAAGCACTGGCGATCACGACGGGAGACAAGGTGAACCGCCATTGCCTTTCCCTCATCTAACGCCGGCTCGATTTCGAGTGGCCAGACATTCCCAGTGCAGTTGACGATGGAAGGAACAAACGGACCATGAAAACAGCCATCAACTGGAGCCTATTGGCACTCCTGGTCGGATTCCTGGCCTTCTCGGGATGGAGGACGGTCGTCTATCGGCACGCGCGAGGGGTCGAGAAGCTGGCGGAGCGTTCCGGCGGGCATGTGGACTGGGTTTACCGTCCCTTCGGGATGAAATCAGCGGCGGCAGCGAGTCGCTTCGGAATGATTACCCGAGCTCGGATCTTCAACGACATCGAATCGGTCAGCCTTGGCAACAAGATCGAGCTTTCCCCTTCGGATCTGAGAGGTCTTCGAGGGCTGCCCCGCCTGCGTCGGCTGCGCCTTCGCAATCCTTCTTTCCGCTCCGAGTCGTGGAGAGTTCTCGGCTCTTTGGATGGCGTGGAAGAACTGGAAATCCATTTCTTAGGTACGGAGGCCACTTCCCTACAGGGAGTGGGGCAGATGCGGCAAGTGCGCAGCTTGAGATTGTGGAGTTTCGGCGGATTCCGTCCAGATGATGATTCGGAATGGTGGAGTGAGCTTTCCGGTCTCACGAATCTGGAGCGTCTCTACCTCACGGGATTCGGTTTCAAGGGGCGATGTTTGAAGCATCTTCCGGAGTTGCCGTCCCTGATCCACCTGCAGGCTGGAGGCAAGGTCGATGAGGAAGATCTCCTGGCGATGGCTCGATTCGAGTCGTTGAGAGAAATCGAGGGGTTGGTCGAACTGAGTGACGACGCCTTGGATGAATTAAATCAACGGCTCCCGTCGCTCGAGCGGATCGGCATTTTGAGATCCGGTTCGCCGCTCACCGAGGAGGGGCGAAAACGGTTCAAGGAAGCCGGGATCACCATTTGGTAGGGTATTCGAGCGCAATTGCGACGGAACGGCGACTTGATCGGCGGGAGTCCCGCTGGCACATTTACGCTTCAAACGACAAGACCATGCCCAGAAAACTCAGCCACATCGCCCCCGACTGGTGGGACTACACCACGCTCGACAACGAACTGATCAATGACGCCGCCCGGCTGACGGAATCGGACCTGGGCCAATTGTCGCGGCCGGGATTCACGGTGAAGTTCTACGATACCCTGGAGGATTTCTACCTCGCCGAGGCGCTGGAATACATTCATGCCTGGAAACAGGCGACCGCCGACAACCCGGTCGGGATCTGCGGGCCGATCGGTCCCACGGAACAGCTTCCCTTGGTGGCCCGACTGGTCAATGAACTGGAGCTTTCGCTCGGGCACGCCCATTTCTGGGGCATGGACGAGTGGGTGGGTGAGGATGGCAAGGAAGTCTCGATGGAGCATCCGTTGAGTTTCGAGAAGGCCGACCGCGAGATGTGTTTCGACCGGATCGCCAAGAACCTGGCCATGCCCGAGGCCAACCTGCATTTTCCCAAGGCGGACGTGAGCGAATACGTCAACAGCTGGGACGGGGTTCGCTGCGCGGTGATGCAGGGCGGCCAGGGAGACATCAAGCACTGGGCCTTCAACGATCCGTTGAAACGCGAGGGCGCCTACGCCGACGAACCGCCCAGCCCCGAGGAATACCGGAAACTGGGCACCCGCGTGGTCGATCTGCATCCGGTGACCCTGGCGCAGAATGCCCGGACCTCGGGCGGGGGGAACATCACCATGGTGCCGCCTCGCGCCGTCACCGTGGGCCCGGTGGAAACGTGGAAAGCGGAAAAGGTCAGCATCTGGCAGGCCGGCACGCACGACAATCCGCTGGGCCAGCGCCTCACCGCGCTGATGATTTCGAAGGGGCTCGCCGATTCGGCGGTGCCCATGTCGCTGCTGGCCGATCACCCGAACGTGCAGTTCAACTACTACCGCGGCGGCCTCGGCAGTTGCGACGTGGAGATGCACTGAGCATCTTCGTTCCTGATCTCAGAATCCACACCCATGGCCCGCGAACACCACGCCAAGCCGGAGGATCGGGAAGCCGCCCACCGGCTTTTCGCCCAGATGATCCCGGGAAAACCGGTCGTCGCCCTGTTTTCGACCGTGTCGGCGGAGGGAAGACCGCACGTGACCTGGATGTTTGTCTCTCGTTCCCGGGATTCCGAGCCGGAGGTGCTCACCATCACGTCTCCAGACAGCGACAAGATCGGCAATGTCCGGGCCAACCCCAAGGTGGAGTGGCTCCTGACCAGCCAGGACCGGATGGAGAACCTCTACCTCGAGGGCGAAGCCGAAGTGGTCGAGGACGTCGCCGAGATCAAGCGCCTCTGGGAAATGATCGAGGGCAAGGAGCGCGCCTTCTTCATGCGCTACTACGCCAGCGGAATGGGATTCGCGATCATCCGGACGAGGTTGAGTCACGCGGTCTTCTCGGTTCCCGAGGAATATCGCAAGGTTCGCTACGAGATCGGCGAGTTGCTTTGACTCGTCGTGCCTCGCGATAGGGCTGAAATTACGGGGCCGTCGAGCGATTGACGCCCGCTTGGCAAGATCCCGTTGCGGGCGGGCCTCAGATCTGGGAAATTAGGCATTCCTCGAGCGTAGCCGAGGTTCAGGTCGCCCCCTCCCTGAAATGAATCCATCCGATCATCCCGAGCATCGTGAGATGTCCGAAGAGAGCCGTTCCGGCGATGCGGTCTTCGCGCCTTCCGGCGATTCCGACCGTTGGCTGGACCGGGAAATCTCGGATGGGCACGAGGAAAAGAACCGCAGGCGGGGGCCCATGCGCGCGTTCCGCTGGATGCGGCGGCTCATCGCCCTGACGCTGTTCCTGTTCGTTCTCTTCGTGGCCGCGGTGGCGGCGGTCGCCTACTTTTCGCGTCACTGGATTCGCAACGAGGTGGAGACGCGCCTGATCGCCGAGCTGGCACGGCAGAACATCCACCTCGACTACGAGAAGGCCGAATACCATTTCACGCGGGGACTGCTGCTCAGCGAGGTCACCCTCTACGAGACCGCGGCGCGCCAGAAACGATTGCTGACCTGCTCGGAACTGGGCTTCACCTTCGACGTGGTCGATTTCGCCCAACAGGAGTTCCGGGGAGACGTGGCCACCTCTTTCACCACCTGGGATGCGACGGTGGTTTGTTTCGAGAAGGGCGAAGCCGTCGCCACGATTCACAACCTGCAGGCGGAGATTCGCGGAAGCGAGGAATCGGTGAAGGTCGATGAGTTTCGAGGTCGGATCGGCGACCTCGATTTCGATTTCGAGGGGGAGATCCTTTCGACTCGCGACGAGCGACGCCGTCAAGAGAAACAGCAGCGCGCGGAAGCGAAGAGGGGGCGCAAGGTGGCCGATTTCGCGTTTTTCCGGGAGATCGCGCCTTGGCTCGCGGTCAAGGCTGATCCGGAGGGGAGCTACCGTCCGCAGATTCGTGCGAGCTTCGTCTTCGATCATTCGGCGGAGCATCCCGTAAAGGTGAGGGGCAGTTTCTCCGGTAATCGTTTTTCCTGGCGGGAGATTCCCCTCGATTCCGCGACGGTGGAATTCGCGTTCGCCGAGGGTGATCCGCTTCTTAGGCTGCCGCATTTCCATCTCATCTACGAGGGCGGGTTGATCGCCGGCTCGGGCACGTGGGATTCCGCGAACAACGTGGCCGAGGTGGCGGAATTCCAGTCGGCGGCGAATCTCATCAGTTTCCTTCGGCACCTCAATCCGTCGATCGCGCCCTTCGCCGCCATGATTCAGCAGGACGAGCCGCCCCTGTTGAGAGCCAGCGGGAAGTTGGACCTGGAAGATTTCTGGAGGAGCGACCTGGCGATCGATTACCGTCACGCGGGTGGCATGACGCTGCTACTCGATCACGGCGATCTCCTCATCGAGGGAATCAACGGTCGCATCCGGGTGGCGGAAGGTGGAATTTCCACCGAGTCGTTGAAGTTCTCCAGCTTCGGCGGGCTGATGGCGGTGAACGGCCGGGCGGTGATCGAGCCGGCGGTGAGATACGAGGGAGGCTTTACGATTTCCGCGCTGCCCATGCAATCGATCGTCGATTACTTCGGTGGAGGCCAGGAATTGCCGGGCCTGGTGAGCGCGCGGTTCGAGGGACGGGGAGGAGTGGCCATGGCTTCGCTCAACGGTGCCGGAAACGTGCGCATCGACGGGGCCAAGCTCTACAAGGTACCGGTGATCGGCCCGGTCCAGAACCTGATGGGATCGGTGGTGCCGGTTTTTGGCGACAACGAGAAGCGCAGCGAGATGAGCGCCACTTTCACCGTGACCGACGGCATCCTGAGATCGGAGGACCTGGTCGTGCGCTCCGATGGAACCCGGGTCCAGGTGGCGGGCGAACTCGACCTTTCCAACTGGCAGACCGAGTTCGAGGCGGAGGGCAATCTGGTCGGTGCGCTCGGTCTCGTGACCGGCCTGGTGTCCAAGGCCATGGTCGTGCAGGGCAGCGGTCGGGTCGATGAACTGGAACTGAAAATGAAGAACGTTCCCGCGGAGTTCGCCTCGGAGACCGTGAAGGGCATCTTCGGCGTCGCGGGTCGGGGCGTCACCGCGGTGACGGACACCGTCGAATCGGGTTTCGAGGGAGCCCAGCAGGCCGCCGGAGGCGCGTTGCGGGCGACGGGAGCGGTCCTGGGAGGCGGGGCCGAGGTGATGCGCGATGTCGGTCAGAAGACCGTCGGGGGCGGCGTGCGCGTCGTCGGCGACGGTGCCACCATGATCGGGGAGACCGGGATGCGCGGTCTCGAAGGCGGTGCCCGGATGGTCGGCGAGGGCGCCAAGCGAATCGGGGAAGGTATCCGCCGCATCATTCCGGGCGGTCAGAAGCGCCCCGAAGACACGAAACCCGGGCCTCCGGGGCCGGAGGAACTGGAAGAGAAAGATAAGCCGACGTCCGCGCCGGTGATTGCGGATTGAGCGCTACGACCGGGGCCGATCGATTCAAACCGGTTCGGTCGGTTCCAGAACCAGGACTGTGGCGGTCTCCTGCGGCGGATTCAGCTTGCCGTAGACGGTCATTGCCAATCGGGAGGAGACGTAGCAGGCGGCGAAAAAACCGATGATGGCCAGGGTGATGATCCAACGGGGCACCTGGCGGTCGCCCTTCAGCTCCGGCCGGGTTCCCAGGTAGATCAGTGCCGCCGCGAGGGCCGGCAATCCGAGAACGGTGAGCGCCTGGGCGATGGTGATCAGGGTCACGGTGCTTTCCTTGCCGAAGAGAACCGAGGCGATGGCCACGCCCATGCCGACGAGCAGGGCCAGCGTGGTCAAATGGAGAGGGCCGCGCTGGCTGAGGCGACTGCCGAGGTTGAGGCTGTCCGACATCACGGTGCCGCCGATCATGGCATTGACGAGGAACGAGGAGAAGGCTCCCGCGAAGATGCCGACGCAGAAGATGACCTTGGCTCCGGAACCGAAAAGGGGCTCCAGTTGCAGGGCCACGTCCCCGACGCTGGCCAGTTCGACCGGCTCGGGACGGCCGAAAAAGACCCGCATCGAGGTCAGCAGGATGATGGCGGTGACCACTCCCAGGACCGTGATGCTGACGACGGAATCGATGACGCCACGCCGCACGTCGGAAAGCCCCCATCCTTTTTCCTTGACCAGGTAAGCCTGGTAGAAGGCTCCGCCGACCGAGAAGGTGGTGCCGATCATGCCGAGCAGGGGAATGAGGTCGGGCTTTTCGGAAGGGGGAACGACTTCGTAGCCACGGGGACGCAACCAGGCGAAGACGAAATTCACCAGGAACGCAACCACCATCAGGCCGATGAGCAGCTTCATGAGTTTCTCCACCGACTTGTAGAGATTGCGGAACCCGTAGAGGCAGGCGATCACGAAGAGATTGGTGACGACGAGGATGCCGATCTTCAGCGCGTTCCCCTCGATGGCGAAGATCGGTTCGATGCCGGCGATCACCGCGAGGTTGTTGCTCGACTGGAAGAGGGCCACCAGGCCGAAGAGAATGGCTCCGATCAACACCGCGACCGGGCGTCCGAGACGCGAGGCCAGTTCGTCGCAGGGACTGCCGTCGTAGACCGCACCGAGCCGGGCGGCCAGGGCGACCATGCCGATCATGAGGAGCGCGGCGACGGCGATGACGGGTACGCCGGCGATTCCGAAGGTGGCGCCGACCTTGGAACTGGTGAGAATGCTGCCGGGACCGAGGACGACCGCGGCGACGATGATGGCGGGACCGATGGAGCGAAGGAGGTTTTTCACGGGATGACGAGAGGCAAGAGGGTTGAGTCCGGGAATCGACAGGGTCGGGTCAGGAAGAGAGAGGCAGGCCGATGGCACGGCGCGGGTTGCGGGTGATGAGGGTCTCGATCTCGTCCGCATCGAATCCGAGCGATTCGGCGAGATGACGCCGGATGCCCGGCATGGTGATGGTCGAGCCGGCCAGATTCGGCGACCCGGGGCGGCGGGCCACGCCCTGCTCGTCGATCTCGACCGGCGCGCCCGAGAGTTCGTAGCGACCCGGGCCGAGTTTGGCGGCGGAAATGGCGTCGGTGACCATGAACGCGCGTTCGAGCCCGGAGACGGCGAGGTAGTTTTTCAGGGCGAAGAAGGGGACGTGGGCTCCATCGGGGATGAACCCGATCCAGAGGCGGTCGGAGAGGGAGAGCGCCCGCTGGATGAAATTGTCGTGGCGAGGCAGCGTCACCGGGCAGCCGTTGCCGAGGTGGGTGATCATGGAGAGGCCGGCTTCGATGGCTCCCTCCAGTTCCGCGAGCGAAGGATCGCAGTGACCGGCGGAAACGGTGATGCCCTCGCCGGAGAGGAACGCGGTGGTGGCGAAATCGGGATCGTTCTCGGGAGCCAGGGTGACGATCCGCGTGAGGCCTCCGGCGGCGTCGAGGAGGCGCTTCGTGTCATCGATGTTGGCGGGCTTCACGCATTCGGGGGGATGAGCTCCGATGTAGCCGGGAGTGGCGTTGAGAAAGGGGCCCTCGATGTGGAAGCCCGCGATCATCTCTGCGATCGCCTCGTCTTCCTCCCGGAAACGGACCAGGCGCGCCAGTTTCTCGCACAGTCCCTCAACCGTGTCGGTGATCACGGTGGCGAGGATGCCGCCCACGCCGTCCGCCGCGAGTTCGTCGCAGGCGTGCCGGCATTGCTCCAGGGTGAGATCCCGGGAACAGAAGTCGGCGCCGGCGTAGCCGTTGACCTGGAGATCGAAGGGCAGCATCAGAGGCGGAACCCTAGAGAGGAGCCCGCAACTTGCCAAGCGACAAGCAGGCGCGTTTGCGGCATCGGGTTTCCCGCTTGCACTCGGAGCCTGATTCGATAGCCTCGCTGGCGATGTCTCAGGAACTCAATTTCAAGCAGGAACTGGTAGGTTGTTTCGGATTCCCCGTGGCCGAGAATCCCACCCAGGCGATGATCGAACCCGCCTTTCGCGCCCTGGGACTGGATTGGCGCTATCTGACGCTGGAAGTGAAGCCGGAGGACCTGCCCGCCGCGGTGGCCGGAGCGAGGGCGTTCGGTTTCCAGGGGTTCAACTGCACGATTCCCCACAAGGTGGCGGTGATCGAGCACCTCGACGGCCTGGGCGAATCGGCTTCGCTCATGGGTGCGGTGAACTGCGTGGTCAACCGGGACGGAAAATTCATCGGCGAAAACACCGACGGCAAGGGCTTCGTGTCCTCCTTCCGGGAACTCGCCGACCCGACCGGGCAATCGATGCTCCTGCTGGGAGCCGGAGGCGCCGCCCGCGCCATCGGGGTGGAAATGGCGCTGGCCGGAGTCCGCCGGATCACGCTGGCGAATCGCAGCGAGGAGCGGGGGAGGGAACTCGAGGCGCTGCTGAAAGGTCCGGTGACGGAGGCGACCGGTGGCGGCCTGGAAGTGAACTACCTGCCCTGGGACGGGGACATCGAGGTGCCGGAAGGAACCGGGATCGTGGTCAACGCCACCTCGATCGGATTGTTCCCCGATGTCGATGCCCGGGTCGCCCTCGATGTCGATACGCTGACCCCGGAAATGGTCGTCGCCGACGTGATCCCGAATCCGCCCAGGACTCGCCTGGTGCGGGAGGCCACGGAGCGGGGCTGCCAGGTGATCGACGGCCTCGGAATGCTCGTGGCCCAGGGAGTGATCGGGATCGAATACTGGACCGGGCAGACTCCGGACCCGGCCGTGATGCGAAGCGCGCTGGAAGAGGTCTTCGGGGCCTGAGTGGATCCGGATATCGGGAGCGGGACTCAGCCCTGTCCGTATTTTCGCGGATCGAGTTCCGCGAGCACTTTTTCCCGGAGGATGCGCCGTTCCGTGTCGGAGAGGGCATCCTCGTCCTGGTAGATCTCCTCGCAGTACTTCCGAACCTTCGGATGCCGGGATGCGTTGCTCAGCAGCGTCCAGGCGGCGGCCTCCGGCAGGTTGGTGTAGAGGGGACTGAAGCCCTCGGGAATGTCGGCAAAATCCGGATTGTTGGGGGCATCGACGAAATTGAAACAACTGATCACGCGGCGCAGGGCGTTCTCGGAACCGGTCGCGTAGAAGAATCCCCAGAGCATGTCAAGCGTCTGGGTCTTGTCGAGCTGGAGCTCCAGAATCTTGGGGAGATCCTTTTTCTGCTGCTCGAACTGCTCACCGAACTCCCGCTTCAGGATGGCGTCGGCCTCGGCGGTGCGGGAGTAGAGCATTCCGGTGAGCAGCACCTGCATCTCCTCCGGAGGCAGCCCCCGCAGCTTGGTGAACCAGTCGTCGATCTTGTCGCGATTCTGGCGAATCAACTGGCTGATGAAGCCGATCAGCGCGGGGCGAGCGTGCTCGTTCATGAGCGTGCCGTCTTCGCTGTATTCCCGCATCTGGTCCACGAAATCACCGGGCGTGGGTCGTTCGTAGTAGTATTCCAGCCAGTCCCGTTCGCTGTCTTCGCTGAATTCATCCTGGGCCTGGGAGCTGGTTGCCGGAGCGAAAGGAAGCAGGAAGGCGGACAGCGCGAGGATACCGAGGGGGAGATTTGGCCGTGACATGACGGGAATCTTGAGGGAGATGTATTGACAATGCAATGTCATTCATTGCGCTTTTCTCGTGAATTTCACTTGAATTCGTTCAAAAACCCGTAAATTCCCGCCCACTATGGCGAAGAAAAGCTGGATCGAGCGCAACGCGCGCAAACAGAAAACGGTGAACAAGTACGCGAAGCTCCGTGCTGAACTGAAAAAGCAGGGGGATTACGTGGGGCTCACCCTTTTGCCGCGTGATGCGAGTCCGACCCGTCTCGTGAACCGTTGCGAGGTCACCGGTCGTCGTCGCGGCTACCTGCGCCGTTTCCGCATGTCCCGTATCGCTTTCCGCGAAGCAGCTTCGCAGGGACTGATTCCCGGTGTCACCAAGTCGAGTTGGTAGACTTTTTCCGATTTGTTCGGTATTCTTGGGGCGCCGGTGGCGGTGATGTTTCCGTCCCCGGCACGGTATGCCTATTTACGAATACATCGCGCAAGACCCGGACGAGGGGTGTCGGATCTGTGTCCGGGGCTTTGAGCTGCGTCGTCCGGTGGAGCGGCCTCCGCTGGAGAAGTGCCCTCTTTGTCGGAAACCGGTGAAGAAGGTCATTTCCCGGGTCAACACGCCCAAGGTGGCCAAGCCGTTGTCGATTGCCGACGCCAAGAGCGCGGGATTCACGGTCCTCGAGAAACGGGACGAGGGCGTCTACGAAAAGTTATGAACGCGACGACGGACCTTTCCGGAGACGATTCCGAGCCCCGAAGTTCCCGGGCCGCCTTTCCCGGCGGCCACCAACGCACTTTCATCCCCCGTTCTTTGCTGTGACGATGACGGGGGAATTTTCAACCTGGATGCCCCTGCTGGCGGCAGTGGGACACGGCGAGATCCGGAGCACCTATGCCGGGCTGGAACCCGGCTACCTGGGGTGGCAGGTTTTCCTGCTGGTCTTCTTCGTCCTCCTGAACGGGTTCTTCGTGGCGGCGGAGTTCGCCCTGGTCAAGGTCCGGGCGAGCCAGTTGGAGCCGCATGTGGAAGCGGGGCGCGGCACCGCCAAGCGTGCGGTCTGGATCCTCGGCCACCTGGACGCCTACCTTTCCGCCTGCCAGCTGGGCATCACCATCGCAAGCATCGTGCTGGGCTCGGTGAGCGAGCCTTTCATCTCCATGCTCCTGCAGCCGCTGCTCAGCGAACTGGGGATAAGCGATTGGTGGATCGAAAAACTGTCGTTCGTCATCGGAATCTCCGCCATCACCTTCCTCCATGTGGTCATCGGAGAACAGATGCCCAAGGTGCTGGCGATCCGCAAGGCGCTCGGTACTTCCATGATCTGCAGCCGGCCGCTGCACGGGTTCTACCTCGTGTTCCGCTGGCCCATCCGCCTGCTGAACTACTGCGCCGGTCTCCTGCTGCGGAAAATCTTCCGGCTCGATCCCGTGGACGAACACGAGATCATCCACAGTTCGGAGGAACTCCGCATCCTCGTCGAGCAGACCGGCGGAGCCGGCGAGGTGACCGAGATGGAACGGGATATCCTCATCAATGCCCTGGAGTTGAACGATCTCACCGTGCGCGACATCATGACCCCTCGCAACGAGGTCATCATGCTCGATGCCCAGAAATCCTTCGACGAGAACCTGGCGCTGGCGGTCGAGAGCAAGCACACCCGCTTTCCCTACGTCGAGGGACACCTCGACAATACGATCGGGCTCATTCACATCAAGGACCTGCTCGGGGAAACCCGGAGTGAGAGTCCCGACCTCGACCGGATCAAGCGCGACGTCGTGCCGGTTCCCGAGTTGATGCCGCTGGATTCCCTCCTCCAGACCTTCCTCGCCAAGCACGCGCACATGGCGCTGGTGGTGGACGAGTTCGGGGGGGCGCTCGGGCTGGTGATGCTCGATGACGTCCTCGAGGAACTGGTGGGCGAGATCCAGGACGAGTTCGACGAGGACGACAAGGAATTCCGGCGCCTCAACGACGGGGAGTTCGTCGTCGATGGCACGCTCTCCCTTCACGAATTGACCGAGCACGAGGACGGCCTCGAACTGGAGAGCCCGGATGTCAGTACCGTGGGCGGCTACGTCACCCATGTCATCGGTCACCTGCCCGAAATCGGGGAAACGGCGGTCGTCGACAACTACGAGATCACCGTGACCAAGGCAGACGATCGCAGCGTCCAGGAGGTGAAATTTCGCCGCGTCGAGGTGTCGGAAGACGAGGAAGAGACGGTCGAGCCTTCCTCCTGATCCGCGCGACTCACGAAAACGCCCGCTCCCGGTGCCAGTCGGTCGATTGCTCGTAGGCGTGCGCGGCCCGGAGCAGGTCGGATTCCCCGAACGGTTTTCCCAGAAGCTGGAGACCCACCGGCAGGGGGCGTGCCGCGCCTTCGGCCTCGGCGAAGCCGCAGGGA
>JAUIGT010000164.1 GCA_030432615.1 Verrucomicrobiia bacterium | reverse complement strand
TTCGGGTCGGTTCTCCCCGGTTGCTTCGTTGCTCGTCGGTTGCGATGCCCGCATCGCGCCCTCCTCGCGCCTTGCCCCGGAAAAAACCGCCTCCGAAAATCGTCAGGTTTTTTCTCGGAAATGGTATCATCCCGGGACGAGGCGCGGCTCCCCTCCCCTTTCCCTCCGATTCATGAAACCCACCCCTCCCTCCGCCGCGGTCGTTCTCCTGCTCGGCCTGCTGTTCTCGATGCTGTCCATCGCGGATAGCGCGGGCCAGGCGGGAAAGGAGAAGCCGGTACGCGCGTCGACTCCCCCTCCCACCCGGCCACCGCTCGATCCGGTCGATGTCGGCACGCTCCCCGAGGGAATGGAGCGACTCGATCTCTACCTCCTCCTCGGCCAATCCAACATGAAAGGCCGCGGCACCATGCCGGAGGAGCCGTTGCGCGATTCCCGGATCGTGATGATGCACAAGAAGACCGACGCGTGGTTCCTCGCCCGACATCCGCTGCATCTCGTCGGTGACCCGGAAACCTTCCAAGGCCACGACAATGCCGGTGTCGGTCCCGGCCTCGCTTTCGCCGAAGCGATGGCCAAGGCTGACCCGAAAGCGCGCATCGGCCTGGTGCCCTGCGCCGTCGGCGGATCCCACATCGGTCTCTGGCAGCCGGGCGCGAAACTCTACGAGGATGCCATGCGCCGCGCCAAGCTGGCGCTCTCGCAGGGACCGAAGGGCCGGACGCGGATCGCCGGCGTTCTCTGGTTGCAGGGAGAATCCGACGCCCGGACCGATCGCCTCCCGCTCTACGCCGATGCCCTCGCCGCGCTCGTCGATGGCTTGCGCGCCGAACTCGACGAACCGCGCCTGCCTTTCCTCGCCTGCACCATCCTCGAACTCCGCGCCGACATCGAGCTGAGAAAAGCCATCAACGAGCGACTGCTCGCGCTACCCGAACAACGCACCCGCACCGCCTGCGTCGATGCCCGCGATCTCACCGGCCACATCGGCGACCAGGTTCACATCGACACGCCGGGACAGGAGGAAATCGGCGCCCGGTTCGCTCGACTGATGGTCGAACTGCAGGCGGAGACGCCGTAGCCGGACTTCATGCCGGGACCGTGAAGAACGCACAATCCGGCCGCGACATCTGCAAGGCCAGGGCGCCGGAATGGAGGAGTGACCGGTTGCCGCGGGTTGCATTACCGCCTTGGCGCCAGTGGCTTGGCACGGTTGCCCGGCGCCTTGGTATGGAGTCTGCATTCGAAGGGGGATGCCATGAAAACCAACGCAATCCCCCTCCAAGAACTGCTTCGCCGTGGCCTGCTCGTGTTCGGCATGAGCCTTCTCGCGTTACCGGCAGCTTTCGCCGACGACGATGTCGAGATCGATATCGATGACGACGAAATCACGGTCGATCTGGAAGACGGAAAGGCCGAGATCGAAGCCGACGGCGAAGTGGATGTCGAAGGTGAACGCGGCGCCCAGGCCCTGCGAATCGCCCGCGCCACGCTCAATGAACGGGAAGCCGCGGAATTCCAGGATGCCCTCACCGAGGGCTACGTGATTCCGGAAGACTACTACGTTTTCACCGATCCGGTTCCCGACCTGTATCGCGAACGGCTTCCGCAAGCCGGACCCAACGTGGTCTATCGCACCTACAACGGCACCATCTACGCGGTGAATCCGACGACCTACAAGGTGGTCGACATCATCAAGGAAGATGCCGCCGGCAACACCATCGAGGTGGCCACCACCGTCCCCGAATCCGACTTGGACCGGGTGCGAGGACAACTCGCCGAGGGCGAGGTCATTTCCTCCGACACCTATGTCTACCTCGACCAGGTTCCCGACCGGTATGTCGCGCAGCTGCCGCCGAATCCCGACGGCACCATCTATCGCTACCTCGACGGCACCGTCTACGCGGTGAATCCCCGCAACTACCGGGTCGTCGATGTGATCAATCTCAGCGACACGGCCAGTCCGGAGTGATCAACCGCACCCGGCCTGCCCCAGGCCGGGCTGACCCCTTCCCCAAAACTCCTGAACCCGAAACCGGCTCGCTCATCGCGGGCCGGTTTCTTTTTCGGCCAACGAACTTCTCCCGTCAGTTCGCTGCCTTCCTTCGCTGCGCGAACATCCAGGGAAAGACCTCCTCGTCGTGGGCGAGTTGCCAGCTGATCTGGTTGTGGGTGAAATCCGGGTAACCTTCGAAATGGGCCGTCTTTCCCGCCGCGACGTAGGCCTTGGCGACCGCCTCGGCGCCGGCAAGGTCGCGTTCCCCGGAATACCAGAACCAGAGGGCGGCATCGACCTTTTCGACCCACTCGGGCTTCGCCTCCCCATCGGCGAACATGGCGGCGGCGTAGAATTTCGGTCGTGACTCGAGGAGCGATCCGATTCCGCGCGACCCCATCGAATAACCGGACAGGTAGATGCGATCGCGGTCGATGGGGAGGGAGTCGACCAGGGTATCGATGATCTTTTCGAGCTTCTCCACGTGCGCCCCCCAGAAGGTGTCCGGCGGACAGAGCGGCACCGCGATGAGGCAGGGCGTCTCGTCGTATTGTTCCTCGCGCGCCAGGCGCTGGGCGGTAATCTCGACCTTGCCGGCTTCCACGTCGGCGGCTCGCCCGCCCGCCCCATGGAGGTGGACGAAAAGCGGGAACGGCTCGTCCAGGCGCGAAAGCTCGCGGGTACCGTAGAGTTGGAAGACCAGCCCGTATTCCTCCGCCGGGACCTTCACCCACTCTCCCGTGATCTTGTCCGCAAACGGTCCCTCCTCCAGCCCCTTGGATCGAGCCTGGTCGGCGAGCCTTTGCTTCACCCAGGCCTGGTCGGCTTCGGACAGACCGGAGAGCGGGAGATCGAATCGCTGCCCGTCGGTCCGGCGCACCGTGACCGCTTCCGGTGTCGCCGAGAGGAGTTCGGCTTCCAGGGTGCGTCCATCGGCAGCGGTCCAGGTCCGCGTCTTTCCCTCCTCGGCCAGAACACCGTTCAGGCACCATAGGGAATTCAGCGCGAGGACCAGGAGGATTCGACCCGTGTTCATTTTCGCATCCTAGAATGGTTCCCTTGTCGATGGCAATCCCGCGGTAACGGTTGCAGCCGTTATTCCATTTCAGGGGAGAAATCGGTAGAATGGCGGAGACGAATTTCTCCAAAGGCTCGGCGTGTTCGAGGCGCCATGCGGGCATCAAAACGAATTCAAAACAAAGCAGTTGGGGGGGGAATTCGGCCCGCTCTACGGAAACCTCCGCGAAGCGCAAATTCGAACTTCTCAAAACCATCTCATTCTACCGATTTGACCGGTGGGATGGTATTCCTCGCTCTCCCAAGCTCACAAACTTCGTGGAAACCAGGTCTTTACTCCTCTTCCCCGACCAGCTTCAGAAAAGCCCGGAGATCATCGGGATCGCCGCCGATGTCGAAGAGAACCTCGTAGTAGGGACCGACATCCTCAACCGAGAGGACCTTGGGATCCAGTTCATCCGGCAGGAGGCCAGTGAACGTGAAAAAATTCGTCCAGGTTTCCAGGTTGGTGGACCGCTTCAGGACCAGGTTTTCTCCCGCAAGCTGGCTGGATACGCGAACGCGGAGCACCGGTTGCCCGTCACCGGCGGTTTCGGGATAGATGACTGTCGGCAATTGACCAGGATCGGGATTCCCGGGATCTCCCCCGGTGAGATACTCGTTTCGCAAGGTCACCAAGTCGCCCTCGAGATCGACGCCATCCCCGGTGATCAATGGGTCGGCCAGATCTTCGGCGGGATAATGATGCTCCTTCCATTGCTGGAACGTCAGCTCGGGATAGGCGTCACCCACCGTCACCTCCATCTGGGCGCTTTCTCCCTCGAAATTCACCGTAACGGTGGAGTTCCCTGGCTCGACAGCAAGCCATTCCATTTTTTCGCTGACATCGACCACGGCGGGCGATGACGACGTCACGATGATGTCATCGACTTCGATCCAGCGTCGCAGTTTCATCCCGTTGTCGTAGGTCGTTCGCACCACTGGCCGGATACCCTCCCCCTGAAACACCAAAACTTCGGGGGGAAACAGTTCGATTCCCGTCATCGTGGCTCCCTGCGGCGCTCGTGAGGTGACCAGGATCGGTTTGGCAAAAATCAGCCCCAGGTTCGCTGATTGGTAGCTGGCATAGAGCACCACGTCTCCGATCACCTCGGGCTGCACCACCACGGAAATCTGGTTCGGTTCTCCCGGCACCGCCACCACGCTGACACCATCGGTGGTGGGACCGCCAGGCCCGAAGACTTCGACAAAAAAGTTCGGAGGGGATGTTGAAATGGGAGCTTCCGGCCGGCTCAGAATCTCGAAAGTGAAGGTTTCCGCGGAGGAAGGGACGTTCGCGGAAGGAAGCGGCGAGAAGCTTCGTTGAGGAGAATTCAGGGGAGCCTCTCCTAAGACCTCCGTGAACTGGGTAAACAGCAGGAGATCGTCGGACTGCCGGATGATGCCATCTGCGATTCGCCTCGCGTTTTGGACCTGTGCTGTCTGGAGTGTATTGTTGAAGAATCCACCGCCCACCAGGGTCGGCAATCCCGAGACTGGGATCACATCCGCTTGATCACTACCGTTCAGGATGAGCGCGGCGATCTCACCGACATCTCCCGAACGCACCTGCCCCGTAGCGCCAAACAGCGCCTCAGAGTTGAAGTATCCCGCATGGGCCGTCGACAATTGAGTCGCATGGTGGCTTTCATCACCCGCTCCTGCGACCGCATCATCAATGTCTATCACGCCATCGGAGCCATGAAGAAACAATTCGTTTACCAGTGACACATCCAATCCCAAAAGAGGGAAGATCGGTGCATCCGCAGGATTTATCTTAGTTCCAATCATGTGGATCTTGGCATTCGTCGCCGATCTTGTGACCCAAGGAGATCCCGCAAAGTGAACCAGAAAGTCCTGACTCGGCTTAGTTTTCCAGGCGGACACGCTGCTGATGGCGGCGGGAAGGAAAGCAGCAGTTCCCACGGCGGAGGTCCCAAGCTTTTTCATTCTCAGTCTGATCGCTACTTGGAACAGTTGAAAAGTACTGTACCCGGAGGCATGAGGGGTGCCAATCGTGACCGCACGCCGATACCTCCCTCGATTAAGATTAGAGGGATGCCGAAACCCATCAGCAACTCCTTCCATGCCCAGACCACGGGCGATCAAGCCCCCATTGCCATGGGCGACCACATCGACCCGGCAAAAGGCCCACTCCGACAACTCCGGCTTATCAAGCTCCGTATCCCATCCCAATCCATCCAAAACGGGCCCCAATGGATGAATCCAGAGAATATGCTCTTTTGAGCGTTTCTGACTCTCGGGAAAAAGTGAATCTATATCATAACTCAGCGATCGGATGAAATCCGGCGACCGCTCCTGTTCAAGCACCTCCAGAAACTGACCGCCAAATGGCTGCGCTGGACTCGTCGGAATCAGAAAGACCGGAGGACGACGAATTCTGAAATCGACAGAGCCCACTTCATCACCGGAAATATTCTCAACGACCCGAAACCTAAGAGTCACCTCGGGAAGATTGATATCATTAGGATTCAAATTGGAAACATACACGAAGAGAGAAGTCGCCGACATGGGCGAGGCAGGAATCGTGAATCGATTCTGGTGGCCATTCGGAGGAACGACGGCGGGTTCCCAATGCCCTTCCGGTTCGGACTGGAAATACATCTTCGAGTACACCCCTCCCTCGATCGTCGCGCCTGGGGTCACGAGTTCACACGTCCAACGGTAAGTCTCGGAAAAGTTCGATGGGGGGAACGGCATTTCGATCAGGAGAGGCGAGACGCCGTCCGCAGCCAAGCCGCCCGCAATCACGGGCTGGGTAACGAGAACATCCGCCTCCGAAACAGGAATCAGCGGATCATCGATCCCGACACCAGACGGCCCCGGATTGGAAACGGCACTGATATCGCCAATTTTTCGCAATCGCATCGTGATCTCCGAGGTGGGAATCCCCGCCAGGAAATCGATGCCCGACTCGGTCTGGTCCGCGACCACCACGGCCACCTGCCTGCTTTCGGTCGGGGCGGTGATGACATAGCCGGAGGATTCCAGGGTGGGATCGAGTTCCGCCACCACGACATAGATCCCGGGTTGGACGCCTTCGAAACGGAAATAGCCGTCGGTCTCCGGCTGCACATCGTCACCAATCTGGTTGCCGGTCGGCGTGGCGGTTCCCGTCCCATCGTCCTGGAATAGCTTCAGCGTAACCCCGGTGTTCGGTTGAAATGGGCCGTCTGGAGCCGCGAAATTCCCATCCGCATCGTCGTCATCACGCACTTGCCCGGTGATTCTGCCCGTCGAGGGTGGCGGAGGCACATTCAGTTCGAGCACTCCGGTAAACGAGCTGACGGGAGCTCCCGTCATCCGGACTCGAACCATGACCTGGTCGTCGCTATTAACGAACGAAACTCTCCCGTCACCTCCATTGGGAAGCGTGGAGCCCGGCAGGATCAGGTCGGGCAATGTGGCTTCGAAAATGGAATAGGGGGTGCCATTGATTTCGTACTGGTCCCCGGTGTCGATCACGATTCGCAGGTTCGAGCCGTCGGGATCGGTGGCGAGAATGACGCCCCGTGAACCGACTTCCGCCGAAATCACCGCGGCACCACTTGGACTGATCGCCACCCTGGTGATTCCGTCCACGATGCGACTCGGTTCCGAAGGCAATACCGGACGACCGTCACGAAGGAGAAATCGCAAGCTGACACCATCCCAATACCAGACACCATCCCTCGAGTTGGTGTCCACATTCGGAGAATTGGTATCAAGCTTTCCACGAATCACCGCATTTCCATTGGCGGCGATTCCAACGCCACCCCATGCAACATCCCATTGCTCAAAGGGGGCCGTGTCGCCACTTTCGATGGGAACGTCCCACCCCTCTTTCATCACCAAGGCCAAGGCGGAAGCCGTGCCAACCCAAAGGCAGCCATCGGGGTCCTCAATATTGCTGGCGTTCCGCACGTTCCCGTAAAGCGCCATCCACCCACCGTCCGCAAACGAATACGGCGTGATTCCCGAGTAAGTGTGGCCGGGCACACCCACGGCTGGTAACCCGAAGCGAACCACCTCCGTGAGCTGTCCACCGACCGAGCGGTGGTAAACCCCATGTCCCGAAATCGATGCCACATTTGCCCTGAACAAGAGTTCCCCGTCGTTGTTCAGGCGAAGTCCGAACCAGTCGATGCTGCTGAATTCACCGGCACCCGGAAGGCCTGCATAGGGCACATCCGATTGTAGTACCGGGTTTTCGCCCAAGAAAATGAAGTCAGTCGATCCGGCATCGCTTGTCTGCGTCCAATAAGCGACCTCGCCGGCCGAATTCATGAGGACGCTTTGCAGGTTGTTGAAAATGGTTCCGGGAAAGAGAAAGCTCGCATCCTCCCCAACGAACCGCTCCACTGCTAGAGAACCCGGAGTCCCGGAAAGCACCGCGTCACCCAGGTTCAGAACCGAGAAGACTGCCGCTTTGCTCCCGGAGGCATCGATGAAGGCTTCCCGCGCCCGCACGAAAGTGCCGCTACTGGTCCCGGCCACCGGATCTCCTTCCCGAATCACTTCGAAAAAGGATCCGTCGAGATTCCCGGTCAGCACCACCGCGTCGTTCTCGAAAGTCACCGTCGTCCCATCGTAGGCATACTTGCTATCCTGGGAAACCAAATTGCCACCTTCTCCAATATTCGTCCCATCGAAATAGACAGGAAGGCCGTTGACCGGATTTACCGGGTACTCGACCCGCCTGAGTTGGAGATTCTGGGCTTGGGCAACAGTAACCAGAAAATTACAGACCAATACCAACAGAAGCCAGAGGTGAGAGTTCCAACTCTCTTCCCTGCAACTTCCGCAAGAGGAGGGTTCGAAGAAAAGCTTCACGGTTCCGTCCCTTCCAGGATGACCTGACCCGAGAGAATCGGGGCGCTGCGAATGGTGATGGGTGGTTCGGCCAAGGCATCTGGCAATTGGCCGAGCAGGAAGTAGCCGGCGCCCATCCCCTGGCTCGGCAGGACCATGCCCTGGAAAGCGGCGCCGCGACGCCAGGGACGAGAAGACTCCGGATTCTCGTCGAGGAGGAGGAAGTTCCCCCGCATCAGCCCGGTCCGGGGACTGAGGAAGAATCGGGTTCGCGCCGGGTTGTCGAGGTCACCAGGCTTCGGCATGGCGCCGGCGGCGCGTGCGGTGAGGCGGAACAACACGTCAGGATTCATCTCGGCTTCAGAGAGTCCCCCCTCGGTGAAACTCAGTTGCGCATTTCCGTCCGCGTCGGGAAATCCGAGCGGGATCTCTCCGCGACTCGGGGGGAAATAGCGCTCGCCGGAGACCAGTTGCCGCACCGGATCCGCCGTGCCGAAGCCGTCGCGATAGTTGCGCTGGCGGGGGCTGGCCTGAGGCTGCTTGACCCAGTCCCAGTCGCCATCCACGAGGTTGTCGTCGAAGTTCCCGTCGCCACCGGGATCGGAGATGACAGTGCCGGTACCCAGCAACGACCCGGTGTTCCGGTAGAGTTTCCGCCAGACGCAGTATTCTCCGTCCGGCCCGAGAATTCCCGCGGAACTGGCGGGAGAACCGTCCGGCAGTCTTCCCGCCCAACGGGCCACGCCCGATCGCAGAACCCGGAGACTGGCAAATCCGTTGCCCTGGGGAACGTCGGGATCGCCCTCCAGCCCCTGGCTCGGATCGAGATCCATCACGGTGACATAGTTTCCCTCGAAGCCCTCCGGTCGGTTGCGTCGCGCATGCCAGGTCTGCCGATCGCCCGAAAACAGCGCGGCGACGACACCATCATTGACGTCTCCGTGGAAGGATCCATCGGCTACGCTGAAAAACAAAGCCACCTGCAACGGGTCTTCTCCCCGACGATTGAGGGTGAGGGACGTCGTGGGATTGAGCAACTGACCGCCCGCCTTGAAGACCACGAAATCTTCTCGAAACCCATAGCTCCGGTTCCCGAGGAACAGCCGACCCGACATCCGTCCACTGGGTGCGGTGCGAATCACCAGTTTTCCTCCCAGGGCATCATTGAGCAGGGCGTTCCTGCCGACCAATGCCTCGAAGGTTCCCAGAAACTCCTCGGGAAACGACTCCACATTCATGGCGACCTCGAGCGGACCACTCCGCCCGACCTCGTTTTGAACCCAGACCCGCATTCGGAAATTGCCCGCCCGGCGAGGGCGTCCGGAAACGCGACCGGTGTTCCTGTCGTAGCTCAGGCCCGGGGGCAGACCGCGAACGATGTAGCGCGTCGGATTTCCGGTGGCTTCCAGGAAGAAATCGACGGAACCGCCGACAATGAGATCCACCGGGTCGTCGACCGTGACCATCGGTTCCTCGGGAATGACTCCGGAAAGATCGGTGGTGCCACCAAACCCGGCGCCCAGCGCCCCCAGGACGTAGGCACCCCCATCGGGCGGAAGGGAAAAGCCCATGTCCCCGACCAGGGAACCGGGATCATCGGTCCGAAAAGAGACGAACGATTCCCCTCTCCGAATCGGATCTCCCAGGGAGCGGCCGGGAAAGGCGTAGAAGATCAGGTCCTGTCCTTCCTCCAGACCGAGCGCCCGGTAATCGATGGGCCCGACGAATTCGGCGAAGCCGCTTTCGGGCGAAAAGGGATTGCCCGAGGTGATCGGGAATACCGCGATGACCACGTCGTCCCGCCCGCCCATGACACTGCCCTCGGCGATGACGGTGCCCTGGCTGTTGGCCGGAGGAACGAAGCCGTCGCCGTCCACATCGACGACGAGGATGCCGACCGAGTTCGGCGGCAGCGGAACCGATCCCAGCTGGAACTCGAAGGATACGGTCGCCCGCGCACTGGAAACCAGAAAGGCGCCGAGAAGGACGCAGGAAACAAGGAAACTGACTGGACGCGGGCTCATGGGCTTCTCAGTAGTGCGGCGTGTTCAGCCAGAGGAAAGTGGCGGGACCACCGAAGGGGAATTTGCGAATCACGAACCCGGCTCCGGCATCGAGTTCGTCGTCATCGGCGGGCGGAAAGCCGTCGTCATCGCGAAACCACTGGCCGCCGACCCGGAAATAGATTGCAGAAGGCTCTCGATTCACCGCCGCGACCGTGTTGTCGTAGACGTGCAACTCATCGGCCCGACCTTCGGGATCGTTGGAGACGCTTTCCTGAAAAACCGGGATCCCCAGGCCGAGGTCCTTCAACTTTACCGGAACCGGCCGCATGGAACCGAAGTAGTGATCGGTGGCCGTCTCCGGATCCATCCGGACCGCGTAGGCATGGTCCCCACTCTCCACTACCTGGTGCGCGACGAAGCGGGTATCGGACACCCCGTTCGGGTGACGGATCACGAAGCTGGTTCCCGGCGGAATGACGACATCGCCGGCGGTGGAAAATCCGGCAGTCACCTCGTGCCAACCTTCGTCGGTGAGAAAGAACTTTCGCGCGGGAGCGAGATTCGCACCGACGGTATCCCGGTCGAAAAGGCGCACCTCCGTGCCACGCCCCGTGACCAGATTGCCGGTGGAAAGGTGAACCGTCTCGTTCCCCTCTGGAAAAAGGCCGTCGAGGGTCCAGTAGGGAATGATCTCGAATGCCTGGCCGGCGACCACGCCCGCGAGGTCATCTCCGGACAGATCGATGACGATGGAGTGGTCACCGTTACCGGTGATGCGAAAATACCAGCCAGCTCGCGGCGAGTTTCCGGTGAACCGGAGGAAATGCGGCTCGGTCAACCACTGCTCGGCTTCGAAGGCATCCGAGTTCTCGTCGAAAACGATCGCGGTGCCATTTCCGATCAGGGGATTTCCACTCAGCGTTCCCCGAAAAACCGCCGGTCGATGAAAGGGAACCGCGACGATGGTATCGGAGCCCGCCAAGCAGTCGGTCACGTTGAACCCCACGATCTCACCGACCAGTTCCTCCGCTGCGCCGAGCCCGAGGCAAGACAGGGCTCCGAAACAGATCGTCAGGAATCGACAAACTGCGCCAACGAATCTAGATGCGCGTGTTTTCACCATGAGCCCCCCAAAGCTGAAACCTCTCACGCATCCAAAGCCGGGGAAGCTTTGGCGAACTGAGAAAAGCGGTATAACTACTGTATTCTTCTGCTAAGACACCGCGGGTCAAGTCTCAATTCGAAACATTTTCTCGACGGCTTTCTCTTCCCAATGATTCACCGAACTTTGGGCGAAACAGGCATCCCCAATCCGCGAACGTCTCTTGGCAGGCGAGTCCAAAGAACGGTTGGCCGCGGATCGAGGACAGACGGCATCTTCGCTTGCCGCGCCATCCGAATGCCGTTGGTTGAGGCTGATCCCCATGAAAAACCTTTCCCTCTTTTTTCTCGTCTCGTTGCTTTCGCTCGCGCTCTCCCCCGTTTCCAAGGCGGTGGAAAAATCCCCCGATCTGGTGATCTATGGGGGCACGCCTTCCGGCCTGATGACGGCAATCGCTGCGGCCCGGGAAGACGACTCGATCACGATCGTGGTGGTGGAACCGACCCCGTGGATCGGCGGCGTGGTGACCGGGGGGCTCTGCCGTACCGACAAGGGGAACGAGAAGACCATCGGCGGACTCGTGCGCGAATTGCCCTGGCACC
>JAUIGT010000163.1 GCA_030432615.1 Verrucomicrobiia bacterium | reverse complement strand
TGCTCGACCTTGGCGATCGGCGAGGACGGGTCGCAGGACATGATCGAGAAATGATAGCGCAGGGTGGCGTCCGAGTAGCCCTGCTTGAGCCGGTATTTCACCAGCTCGATGAGTTCCGTTCCCTTGATGGCCTGAGCCGGATTCCGGGGCAGGATGTCGGGGAGAATGTCCTTGAGTTGGTCGCGCAGATTCATGAGCCGGGGCGATGTTAGCTTGAGCAGGGGATGTCCCCAGGGTCAAGCGGGAAGGCGGACGTAGATCGGGAAAAATTGGGGAAACCCGGGGAGATCTTGTCGGGCTTGGCTCGATGGTTACGAATTCTCTGGAATCTGTAACAGGGACCTCGATCGCGGGTTCGGCGGGAGTCAGGGAGTCTTGTCCGCGGAAGGAATCACCGTGCCGTAGAGCCATTCGGTAACCTTCTTCTTTTCCGACTCGGGAAAGGCGTGGCCGACTCCCTCCATGGGAGACTCCACCACCACCATCCCCGCCCGTTTCGCCCGGCTGACCACCTCCTCGGAGTTGCTCGCGTTCGGTGAGTTTTCCCCCCAGGCGACATAACAGTGCTTGTCGCGAACTTCGCGGTAGCGGCTGGGCAGGGCGCCCCCGCCGTCGATGAGGAAGAAGGCGGTGAAGAACTCGCTGAATTCGGCTTCGGCGAGGACGCCGTCGATGGCGTGGCCGCCGTTGCTGAAGCCGCCGATGACGCGCAGTCGGGGATCGAGATTGGGAATGGCTTCCTCCAGTTTCGCCAACATCGGTCGCCAGTAGTCCCAGACCTTGTCGAAATCCCCGACCATGTTGTCCTGGGCGGGATTGCGGCCGTCGTCCGGGTAGGGGAGGCCGGCGCAGACGAAATCGCCGCGGGTGAGTCCGAGCGCGGGGCCCGGTTCGTTTCCGCCGGTGCCGCCACCGAGAAAGATGAGAAGCGGAACGGGCTTCGCCGGATCGTAGTCGGCCGGGATCTTCACCTTGAAGGCGGCGGGGGCTCCCTTGAAGTCCTTGGGGAGGTCCGGGAAATCGAAGGTCAGCGTTTCACCCGGCTTCGGGGCGCCCGCGGCGAGTTTCTCCCGGCGTTCGGTTTCCCATTGCTCGACATACTCCCGATCGGTCTCGGACAGGATGTTCAGGGGAAGGTCGAACTCGTTTCCGTCGGTGCGACGCACCTTGACGCTGCTGTCGCCGACTGAGATCAGTTCGGCCTCGATGCTCCGCCCCTGGTTGTCGGTGAAGGTGCGGGCTTTCGAGGTCTGCAGGAGGGTGCAGGCTCCGAGGGACAGCAGGAGGGCCGGGATACGGAACGGTGCGTTCTTCATCGATCCGCGAATCTTGCCGGGGGAAGAAAGACTCGGCAAGCGCGAAGATGGGTGGGAAAACGAGGCCAGCTCAGCGAGTTTCCCCGAGCCGGGCGAGGATGGCCTCCACATCGTATACGCAACCGCCCCAGCTGCCGCCACTGACGTTCTGGAGCGCCGCCCAGAGCCGGGTGTCGTCGGGAACTCCCGGCAGGGGCCGCAGTTTCGGGTTCATCTCCCGGGCTACCAGCTCGGTTGCATCGCCGACGAAATCGACCGAGCCGGTGAGATTCCGGCAATCGATCCCGATGCGGATACGGTCGCCCTCGCGCACCTTCCCGATGGGACCGCCAGCCCAGGCCTCGGGAGAAACGTGCCCGATGCAGGCCCCGGTGGAGACGCCGGAGAAGCGTCCGTCGGTCAGCAGGGCGACATTCTTGCCCCAGGACAGGTGCTTGAGCGCGATGGTGAGTTGGGCGGTTTCCGGCATGCCGCAGCCGATGGGGCCGTAGCCGATCAGGACGATGACGTCGCCCTCGCGAATGCGATCGTCGCCGGTGGATTTCACCGCCGCGATCGCTTCGGGTTCCGAGGCGAAAACCCGCGCCGGCCCCTCGTGACGATACCAGCCGTCGGCGTCGATCTTGCTCGGATCGATGGCCGTGCTCTTGATGACGGCGCCTTCCGGAGCCAGGTTGCCACCCGGGAAGGTCACCGTGCTGGTGAGACCGTTCTGCCGTGCCTTCTCCGGCGACATGATCACCGTATCCGGATCGATGCCATCGAGTTGCGTCAGCTTTTCCCGCAATCGGGAGCGACGATCCGAGCGCTCCCACCAGGTCAGGTTCTCGCCGAGGGAATGGCCGGAAACGGTCATGACGTCGAGATCCAGCAGGCCGGCGTCGCGCAGGTGCAGCATCACTTCCGGCACGCCTCCGGCGAGGAAAACCTGGACGGTGGCGTAGTGTCGGGGGCCGTTGGGGAGTGCATCGACGATCCGGGGAACCCGGGCGTTGAATCGGCGCCAGTCCTCGACGTCGGGGCGGCGAAGCCCGGCCTGGTGGGCGATGGCCGGGAGGTGCATGATGAGATTGGTGGAACCGCCGAAGGCCGCGTGCACCGCGAGGGCGTTGCGGACGGCCCCGTCGGTGAGAATGTCGGAAGTGGTGAGTCCTTTTTCCGTCAACGCCATCACGGCCCGGCCGGAACGCCGCGCGAGATCGCGCCAGATCTCGGCACCGGAAGGGCTCAGGGCCGCGTGAGGCAGGGTCAGACCGAGTGCTTCTCCAATGACCTGGCTGGTGGCCGCGGTCCCGAGAAACTGGCATCCGCCGCCAGGTGAGCCGCAGGCCTTGCAGCCCATCTCGGCCGCGTATTCCCGGGTGATCTCTCCCTGGGAAAAGCGGGCGCCGATGGTCTGGATGCGACCGAGGTCCTCGTCGGTGTCCTCGCTGAGCAGGGTCACGCCGCCGGGCACCAGGATCGTCGGCAGATCGCGCGACCCGGCGAGGGCCATCATCATGGCGGGCAGCCCCTTGTCACAGGTGGCCACGCCGACCACGCCCCTGCGGGTGGGCAGGGAGCGGATGAGGCGCCGAAGGACGGTGGCGGCGTCGTTGCGATAGGGCAGGGAATCCATCATCCCGTCGGTGCCCTGGCTGCGGCCGTCGCAGGGGTCGCTGACGAATCCGGCGAAGGGCACGCCACCCTGGTCACTGATCGTTTTCGCCGCTTCCTCCATCAGCAGGCCGACCTCGAAGTGTCCCGTGTGATACCCGAGCGCCACCGGGGTACCGTCCTCGCGACGGATGCCCCCCTGGGTGCTGAGAATCAGGTAGTCCCCACCACCCACCTTGTCGGAGGACCAGCCCATGCCCACATTCTGGGTCCAGCCGAAAAGGTGGCCGCTGGGCTGGCTGCGGAGCTGCTCATCGGTGAAGGGAAGGGTGCCCTTGGGGCCGGGAGCGGTGGTCCGCAGGGTGTAGATGGCTTCGTCGCCGGAGTCGAGAATCGGATCCGAGGTGGTGGACATCGCGGGAAGAGGAGGAAACGGGAAAAAAGGGTCGGGCGAGGGAGTCAGACGCGGATGACGGGATTCCGCAGTTCGCCGAGTCCGTCGATGGCGATGCGAACCTCGTCGGCCGGGGCGAGGGTGAAATCCGAATCGGGCACGATGCCGGTGCCGGTCATGAGCAGGGCGCCGTCGGGAAACTCGTTCTGGCGGAAGAGCCATCCGGCTAGCTCATCGAATCCGCGCTTGATCTGGCTGACTTCGGTTTCCCCGGAAAACGCCTCGGCGCCGTCGCGATGGATCGCCAGACGAATCTTCGTGTCGGGGCCGGGAAGGTCTCCCACCCAAAGTCCCGGTCCGAGCGCGCAGGAGGCCGAGTAGACCTTGGCCTGCGGCAGGTAGAGCGGATTCTCGCCCTCGATCGAACGGCTGCTCATGTCGTTGCCGATGGTGCAGCCGAAGACCAGGCCGTCGCGGGTGATGGCCAGGGTCAGTTCCGGCTCCGGAACGTCCCAGGTCGAGTCCTCCCGGATGCCGACTTCGGCGAGGTGGCCGCGCGCCCGAGCCGCCGTCGCCTTGAAGAACAGTTCCGGGCGCGGGGCCTCGTAGACCTTGTCGTAGAAGATATCGCCACCGGCCTGTTCCGCCTCCTCCATCCGGGCCGAGCGGCTGCGATAGTAGGTGACCCCGGCGGCCCAGACCTCCTGCGATTCCAGGGGAGCGAGAAAGGGCGTCTCCGTCACGGGAGGAATCTCGACTTCGGGGGCGGTCGCCAACAGGTCCTGAACGAGTTGATGCGGCGATGCTGCATGGAAGAGCTGGTCGAAGGAGAAACCTTCGAGTTCGTGCCAGCGTCCGTCGCTGCAGGCGAGATGCTGGGTGGGGGTGCGGAAGAGGCCGACGGGTTGCATGGACCGGATTGTAGCGAGACCGGGGAACTTGGCCAGAGCGGATATCCGGTCGTGGGATTTTGGGTTGCGAGACGGCATGCTTGATGCTCATTTGAAGGAGTTATCCCCCTGGATCGATCGATTCGCCGGGCCGTTGCAAATTCTTTACGACTTTGCAATGGCGCTAACCAGGGTCCGTGACACGCTTCTCGTGCGGGTCGCGGCCATGGTGTCGGTGAATCCCGTGAACATCAGATCCAACCCTAGGAATAACGACCCATGAACGAAGAAACAACCGACGAGTGGACCTCGTCGGAAGAGAGTCACCACCTGCCGGTGATTCGCATTGACGGTGAGGCATTGGTGCTGGAACACGGCGCGGTTCTGCCTCAGGAATGCTGCGTAAAATGCGGCCGTCCCGCCAAGAAGACGATCCGCAAGCAGCTGCGCAACCCGACCAACCCGTTGACGTGGTTCGGAAAACGGGAGCAGATGGAGCTCGGTCTCTGCCGCAAGCATCACGAGAACCGGATGATCGCCCTGGCGCTGACCTGGTCCTGCCTGGTGATCGGTGTCGCCGTGCTCGTCGGCGGGGCGATCAACCTGGACCCGGTCTTGACGGGGATCGGCGCGATTTTCGCCGGTGTCAGCGGAGTCTTTCGCGCCTGCTATCCCTGTCGGCTGAAGGAGTCCGACGAGGAGAAACTCGTCATCGGGGGCGTCGGTGAAGGTTGCCGCTCCGTGCTCTTGACGGCGGGAGCCGTGGAGGAAGCGGAACCTGCGGGAGAGGCCGCCTGACCGGTGCCGGTTCCCGCCTGCTCGCTTCGCGGCGTGAAGAGACTGTTGAAAAACAATGGAATGAAAAACTGCGAGTCGTTTTGATTGATGGCGAGGCGCGGTGAAGGAAGGTAGCGAGCTACCTGACTGAATCGCAACGAAGCCAGCGAACAAAAGGGCCGCAGCCCGCCAGGGTCGATCGAAAGCCAATCCGGCAAAGCCGCTTTTCCCATCCCAAAAACAACCACAATTTTTCGTTTCAGGGTTTTTCAACAGTCTCTCAAGGAGGGAGCGGTCCGGTTGGGAAACGGAATCGTTTTCCACGCAGGAGACGACCTGCTAGAGTGACGAGGTGAGCAAGCCTCGTCTCCGTCGGATCAGTCGTGGTCGCCGTTTTCCGCAGCGCCGCGATTTCCTCGTCACCTCGGTTTTGATGACGGCCATAGGTCCGGCTTGGACGGGGTGGTCCAGCCAGGAGGTGGTGGTGGCCACGTTGAAGCCAGGCGACCTGGTGGAGTTCGAGACTCAGCCGGAAGAGGTGAGGCGACTGATCACGCGGGCGCTCCGATTGACCGAAATGGAGCTGGGCTATCGTTTTGGTTCCGACTCGCCCGACAAGGGTGGAATGGACTGTTCCGGGTCCGTGTATCGGGTGCTTCGCGATTCAGGAATCGAGGCGCCCCGATCCTCGCGGGCCATGTATCGGTGGGTGGTCGAGCATCGTGAAATCGTGCCCTGTGGGCCGGAGGTTCACCGCCTGGACGACGAGGCCTTCAAGCACCTGGAACCCGGCGACCTCCTTTTCTGGTCGGGTACTTACGAGACCGGCGAAGGAGAATCGGCGATTTCCCACGTCATGCTCTACCTGGGAACCTCGAAAAAGGACGGACGCCCTGTCGTGTTCGGTGCCAGCAGTGGCCGGCGATTTCGAGGCACCCGAATCCATGGCGTCAGCGTATTCGATTTTGCCCTGCCGCCGAAAGGTTCGCGCTCCGTCTTCGTTGGGTATGGAAACATCCCGGGGCTGCGAACAGCTCCACGAGATCCCGATGTGAAATAGTGAAATTTTTGGTTCGATTCCGTGAATAGAATTGCCTTGCAGTCCGTCTCCCTATCCTTGAATCTCCCTTCCGATATGAAACTCACCTTCCTCAAATTGGCCGTTTGCGGCATCGCCGCAGTCTCGTTCTCTTTCACCAGCTGCACTCCGACCCAGAAGGGTGCTGGCATCGGTGCCGGTGTTGGTGCCGGCGCGGGCGCCATTATCGGCAACCAGTCGGGCAACGCCGGGCAGGGCGCTCTGATTGGCGCCGCCGTCGGTGGTCTCTCCGGAGCCCTGATTGGCGACGCGACCGAGAAGCAGTATGAGCGCGGCTACGATCACGGTCGTCAAGACGAGCGCTATTACGACGATCGGCGTCGCTACTGATCACAGCTCGGAACTAAATCCGAAGTTTACCTTTTTCCACACGGGGAACACGAGAGATCGTGTTCCCCGTTTTTTTTGTTCGGGCACCCCGGCCGAGCGGTTTGGGCTTGCTGGCGGGGGGGATTTCCGACGAGACTGTCGTATGAAGATTTTCACTCGCCTTGCCGCCTTTGCCCTCCTGATGAGTTCGGGCTTCCTGTTTTCGTCCTGCACCACGGAACGCACGCCCACCAACGAACGCCTCAGCCAGGAGAGTATCGGCTCGGCGACGGTGGGCAAGAAGCCGGGCGTCAAAAATCGGGCGCATGACTACATGATGCGACGCTGATCCCGGGGCACCGGCAACTGCTTCGCCGCCAGGTCACCGTCCGGAGTCCTCGACCGGCTCGGTCGTGAGGAACTTCGCGATCTTCTCCAGCGTCGCTTCGCCGATTCCCTTGACCCGGACGAGATCCTCCACGGCGGCGAAAGGACGGGCCTCGATGATGCGATCGGCCAGTTCGGGACCGATGCCCTGGAGTTGTTGGAGTTCCTCGGCCGAGGCCTCGTTCAGGGAAAGCGGGTCGTCCTCGGTGACGGTGGCGAAGACGCCGAATCTCAGGGCCTCGTTCAACTCGCGGTCCTCCTCCCGCTGATCCTGGCGGAGCCGGGCAATCAGCTCGGCATCCGTGGCGGACCAGACGCCCTTCTTCTTGATGCCGGCCACCATCTCCAGGTCTTCGAGGAAGGCGGAATACTCGCTGGATGGCGTGCCGTTGGGGAGTTCTCGGCCGATTCCCTTGGCGCGTGCGTAGCCGTGTTCGACCAGGAGGCGGGCCAGATCGTGACCGTCGGCGGTCTCGACCATGGCGTAGATTCTCGGTTTCCTGGAGCGGCCCTGGGCTCGGGCGAAGGCGGTGTGGATGGTGAACGGCTCCGCGAGCTGCTCGGCCACGAATTCACGCGCCTCCTTTCCGAAATCGATCACCTTCCGGGCGTCTTCGAGCCCGAAATAGCGGGACTGCTCCAGCACCCGGCGTCGGTCCGATTCGGATCCGAAGCTGGTCTCGGGACAATCGACGTAATAGAGCCGAAGAACTTCTTCCCGCTTCCCGTCGGGAAAGCGCACCCGGAAACTGTCGGCGTCGCCGTATTCGGTTTCCACCAGGGTTGCCCCTTCGAAGGTCTCGAGTGGGGCCGCCGGGGAGGAAGGCGTGGTAGCGAAAAGGAGGAAAAGGATTCCCAGTCGGAAAGTCAGGCTCATTTTCCAACAAACGCGCGGCTCAACCCATCGCAACTCTCCATGGTCCGCTCGCCTTTTCCGATGACGAGTCGGTAGTTGACGGTGAGCGGAGCGTCCGGGGTGATTTCCTTCACGAAATACGATCCGAACCGACCGTAGTCGCGCTCGCTGTAGCGGGCGGGCTTGGGATTCTCGGGATGATCGAGGTAGACGGTGGTGTAGCGCTCGTCCCCGTTGACCACGAAGCTCATCGCCTTCCAAGGCAGGTCGCGGGTGGCCTCGGTGTCGTTCTTGTCGCTCCAGTTGATGGTCTGGCCGGGCTGCGCCTTTCCAGTTCCTGGCCGAATGTAGTAGGTCTGCTTCGCGGTGTTCTCGGCGACCTCGTTGGAGGCGCGAAACTGGAACCCGGCATGCTGGGGATCGCCATCGAGCGTCACCTTGGCGAGTTTCGGCGTGACGGTGGAGGTGAAATCGACCACCAGGGCACCGTCGTCGGCTTTGGAGAATGTCAGCTGGCGTTCCTCGATCGCGAAGACCTCGCCGTCGTTGTCGTGCCAGTCAATGCGCACCCGTTGCACGGCGGAGTCAGCATCGGCTTCCTGCTTCAGCAACTCTTCGTGGGTCTGGTGGGCGCCGGGCTGATCGCCCTTGCCGGGTTTGCAGTGCCAGGTATCGACGCTGACGTCCTTTCCATCCTTGGAGAATCGGCACTTGGAAAAGCCGAAGTAGATCCCTCGGTGGTGGGTGAATTTCCCGCCCGGTCCCTTGGTCAGGAAATGCTCGCCGGCGGCATCGTAGACGTGGTGGAAGGGCTTGTAGGTTTCCTCCCGGCGCTCGGGCGAGGAGAAGTCGATCCGCTCGTAGACGTAGCGAGCCACGGGCCGGCCATCGAAGGTCAGGTCGGTGAATTTCCCGGGCGTGTCCTTCCAGGCGAAGCCGTCGGCGGCTTTCAGGGAAGCGGTGGGCACAAGAGCGAGGGCGAAGAGGGGGAGCAGGAGTTTGGGATTCATTTCTGTTGGGGCGATTTCGCGGAAACCTGGGCTTCGGGCAAGGAGGAAATCCATTCGCGGATCAGGGCCAGGCCATTCTCGTCGATCCGGTCGCTTCCGATCAGCGGCATCTGGTTGGGGCCACGAATGGCCATGCGCCGAACGAGTTCGCTGAGATCGGGGTCACCCGGGGCGATGACGCGCCCCTTCTCCCCGATCCCGGGCAGGCCCACCAGGGGACGGGCATTGACGGCCCCGGTTTCGGCGAGGCCGAGCCAGTGGAGCAGTTCGAACTGGGCGCGGCCTCCGAGTCCGGTCTCTCGATGGCAGTGGGCGCAGTTCACGTGAAGGTAGGCGCGGGCCCGAGCGTCGAGGGCCAATGCGGAATCGTAAGGATCGGCGAGTGCCGGAAATTGCTCGGGGCGTGGTGCCTGCCCGCGCTGGAAGAGTCCGAGTTCGAGGAAGCGTTCGATCTGGTCGCCGCGATCCAGTTGCTCGGTGCTGAAGGCCAGGGCGAAAAAAGAGCGCTGGGTGTGGCAGGCGGCGCATTCGGCCCGGCTCGGAAAGCGATGGGACAGGGTCTGCTCCCCGACCTGACAGGGTTGAGTCTCGCCGGTTTCTGGCACGAGATCGGCGTCGCCCTGGTCTTTGCGCCAGCGATAGGTGAGGAATTTCCACTCGCCGTGATCCTTGTGCATGACCTGGGTTTCGATGCGGACGGATTCATCCGCCTCATCGATCTTGCGGCGGATGGTCCGGGCAAAGGCGGCGCCGTCGGGCATCCGCCAGCTTTTCCGCTGGTTCTCGCCGGCCCGGGCGAAGATCCCTTCGTCTCCCGCGGGCACCGCGAAGTGCCGGATCACGTCGGCGCCGTCGGCCCAGGCCTCGGCGTTGATCTCGTAGGAGTGGACGCCGGGGGCGGGTTCGAGAGAGGCGGTTTCGGAGAATAGTCCGGTCGCGCTCAGGGTGGCGGGAATGGGTTCCGGTTTTTCTGCCGGAGCGCGATCGAGCCGGTAGACCGGGCCATCGTGGGTGACGATCAGGAGTTCGCCGTCGGTGTCCTCGGCAAACGACACGATGGCATGATCGAGACTGGCGAGCCGCCGGGGATCGGAGGCCTGCTTGGCCATGTCGTCCCACGCCAGCGACCAGAGTTTTTTCGTGAAGTAGCAGCCGTAGATGTAGCGACCTTCCAGCTCGGGAAACTTCGATCCCCGGTAGAAGAACCCGCCGATCACGGAGCGCATCTCGGTATGCGGGTGCTCCCAGATCGGAGTGGTCAATTGCGGGGTAGGGCCTTTCAGCTCGTTGGTGAGCCGGAAGGGATAGGATCCCTCGTAGGCGCTCCAGCCGTGATTCGAAGCCCGGGTGACACGGCGCACCAGCTCCCAGTTTTCATCGCCGTTGTCACCGAGAAAAAGCTCTCCGGTCTCGGGATGGAAATTCATCCGCCAGGGATTGCGGAGGCCATAGGCCCAGACCGCATCGGGGATGTTCTTGAAGTCGATCCAGGGATTATCGTCGGGCGCTTTCCATGGTCGATCGGGTTGGGGATGGCTGACGTCGAGCCGGAGAATGGACCCGAGCAGGTTGTCGGTTTCCTGGCCGATGTTGTCGGGATCGCCGGGAGCCTCGCCGTCACCGGTGGAGGCGTAGAGCATGCCGTCGGGACCGAATTTCAGGTCGCACCCGTCGTGTCCCGCCGAGGGCCAGGAGAGCAGCTCGACTTCGGAATCGGGATCGATCTCCAAGGTGGCGGGATCGGCGACGGTGAAGCGCAGGATCCGGTTCCAGCCCTCGCCATCGACGCGGAGATTGAGGCTGGCAAACAGCCACGCTTTTTTCGGGAAATCCGGATGCAACTCGATGGAATAGAGGCGTAAAGCGCTCGGGCCTTTCCCTTCCGGTGCCGCTTCGGGAAACGCGAAGGCGAGTTTGCGATCCTTCGCGCCTGGATCATCGGGAAAAGTCCAGATCCGCCCCGTCAATTCGGTCAGCAGCCATGTCCGCGAGCCGCTTTCTCCCTCGACGAGATCGAGATCGACCGCGCGGCTCATCTCGATGTGGGGAAAGGCGACCGTTCCGCGCAGGGGCAGGGGTTCACCGCCGGTTCCGGTGAGGTGATTGTGGGTCCAGCGAGCCCCGGGTTCATCGGCGTTCGTCGCCGGGATGATGGAAGAGACGACCAGCAGGAGCGAAAGAACGCGGCGAGGAAAATCGATGCCGCAATTGGGAAAAGATCTGCACAGCGCGTGGGGGAGCATCGAGGCGAGGGTGGACGAGTTCGTGGGATCGAGAATCTCCCGAATCGGGTCGGAATGCACGCCCAATCTGCTGGCGCGGTTCCGCTCCCTCCTTTCGAGAAACCCCCGTTTGCCGATGCGAACCCTTGCCCGTGCCCGTCACCGTCACCGCCTGTTGCGGGCGTTTCTTCGTCTTCCCCTCGTCGCCTTCGCGTTGATTCCCCTTCGAGGAGCGGAAGCGGAAACCGGGATCCCCGAGCACCCGGATTTCTATCGCGACGTCCAGCCGTTGCTGGCGGAATACTGTGCCGGTTGCCATGGCGGGGTGAAGAAAAAGGGCGGGCTCAGCCTGGTGACCCGGGCCCATGCCTTCGGGAAAACCGATTCGGGCCTGCCGGCGATCGTGCCGGGTGAGGCAACGAAAAGCGAGCTGGTGGTGCGGCTTTCGCTGGGGGAGGAGGACGACGACCGGATGCCGCCGGAGGAGCCGTTGCCGCCCGAGGCCATCGCGATCCTGACACGCTGGGTCGAGAATGGCGCAGTCTGGCCGGAGCACTGGTCGCTGGCGATGCCGCATCGACCTGAGCTTCCGGCGGTGAAAAACGAGAGTTGGGTGCGGAACGAGATCGACCGATTCGTTCTCGCCCGGCTGGAGAAGGAAGGCATCGCCCCCTCGCCGGAGGCGGATCCCCAGACCCTGGCCCGCCGGCTTTCCCTCGATCTGCTCGGGCTGCAGCCGGAC
>JAUIGT010000162.1 GCA_030432615.1 Verrucomicrobiia bacterium | reverse complement strand
TCCCCGGCCACTGGATCGTGATGCGCGGAGAGATGCTGGTGGAGTGAGGGACGTGTGGGCCGGACATCTCTCCCGAGGGGTCCCTTCTCCTTTCCCTATCTATCCCACTGCTGGGCGGCTCGAGAAAGCCACCCTACTTCCTCCCGCCGCCGAGGGAACGATACCCCGCCACCAGGTCGAACAGCTCCTCATCGATGGTGGCCTGGCGGTGGCGATTGTAGTCGAGTGACAGCTCCCGTTGCCGCTCGTCGATGTTGCGCTCGGCCCGTTGCATGGCGGCGAGACGCGCTCCGTTCTCGGCGGCCGCGGATTCGGCGAAGGCGCGATACAGCGCCACGAAGAGGAATTCGCTGACCAGGGCCTGGAACGATCGCTCGTCGTCGGCGATCATCTCGGGAAGCTGTCGGGTCGGCCAGCCCTTGCCGCCAATTTTTGCCCGCCAGGCCTGGTCCAGGGGCAGCAGCGCTGTCCGCCGGGCCTCGTACCCGGCCCCGGCGACCGGCGCCTGGTGACAGACTTCGATGGGGCCGACCTCGCCTTCCAGGTGGGCCCGTTCGAGGTCCGGGAGCACCCGGGACACCAGGTCACTGATGGCCTCAACGGACTGGGGCGCCGCGATCGTAGCCTCCACCTCGAAACCGGCGTTTTCCAATCGAGCCATGGCGCGCTCCCCCACCACCCAGAGTCGATGCCCGGAGTCGCCGGCGTCCCGCCATTCCCCCACGGCTTCCACCAGGTGCTCGTTGAACTGGCCCGCCATGCCCTGGTCGGTCCCGATCACCACGAGCCCGCGCTTCTCGGATGAGCGGTCCCGAGCCGCCCTCCCCCGCTCTTCGATTTCGCGGTCGAGGCAGAGCGACAGGGCCAACTCCACCGACCGCTGGTAGCCGGCGACCGCCGCCGCCGCCTGCTCGAACTGGTTGATGCTGGCGGCCGCCATCGCCTTCATCGTTCGCACCACCGAGCGCAGGTCCTCGATGTTCCGGATCCGATGTCGGACGGTTTCGAGGGAATCACTCATGGTTTGCGAGGGCATGCCGGGCGGCATCGAGCACCTGCCGACGTTCTTCGTCCGACGGCGGTCGATCGGTGGCCAGCAACCGCTCTGCCAACTTCGCGGGCAGGCGTCCCGCCGATTTCCGCACGGAGGCCTCCGCGTTCGCGATCGCTTCCAGGGGCACCGCATCGAAGAGCCCCTCGTTGAGCGCCATCAGCAGCACGATCTGTTCCCGGCACGGGAGAGAATTCGTCCTGCTGCAGCAGCTGCCGGGTCCGGTGTCCCCGATCGAGAATCTTCCGCGTCCGTTCGTCGAGCCGGGTCCCGAAGCGGGCGAAGGTCTCCATTTCCTCGAACTGCGAGTAGGTCAACTTGAGTCGTCCCGACAGCGCGTGCAGCGCGGGAAGCTGCGCCTTGCCGCCAACCCGGGACACCGACTTGCCGATGTCCACCGCCGGCAGCTGTCCCAGCTCGAAGAGTCGCGTCGACAGGTAGATCTGGCCGTCGGTGATGGAGATGAGGTTGGTGGGAATGTAGTCGGAAAGGTTTTCGGCCTCGGTCTCGATGATGGGCAGAGCGGTCAGCGAACCTCCCCCGAGTTCGTCCCGGAGCCGGGTGGAACGCTCCAGCAACCTCGAATGGAGATAGAAGATATCGCCCGGGTAGGCCTCGCGTCCCGGCGGTCGCTTCAGGAGCAGCGACAGTTCCCGATAGGCCCGCGCGTGGTGGGTGAGGTCGTCGTAGACGATGAGCACGTCGCGCCCCGCCGCCATGAAATCCTCGGCAATGCTGGTCGCCGCGTAGGGAGCGATGTAGCGAAGACCCGGAGGATCGTTGCCCTCGGTCACAACCGCCACCGTGTATTCCATGGCCCCGCGCTCCCGGAGCACGGCGAGGGATTTCGCCACCGAGGAGGCCCGCTGGCCGATGGCGCAGTAGACGCAGACCACGTCCTTGTCCGACTGGTTGAGAATGGTGTCGAGCGCCACCGCCGTCTTGCCCGTCTGCCGATCGCCGAGGATCAATTCGCGCTGCCCTCGACCAATCGGAATGGTGGCATCGATCACCTTGATCCCGGTCTGCAGGGGAACCGTGACCGGGGCCCGATCCATGATGGCCGGTGCGGGACGTTCCACCGGGAGCCGGCGGTCGAATGGCACCGGCGTCCCGCCATCGAGAGGTTCGCCGAGCGGATCCACCACCCGGCCGAGCAGGCCCGCCCCCACCGGCACATCGGCCACCCGACCGGTGCGGGTGACCTCGGTTCCGGTCACGACTTTCGCCTCGTCGCCAAGCAGGATGATGCCGCTGTCGCCCTCGTCGATATTGAACGCGATCCCGTGCACACCACCCTCGAAGCGAACCAGTTCCTCGAGCCCGAGTTCCGGCAGGCCGGAGATCTGCGCCACACCGGCGGTCACCGTGTGCACGACCCCGACTTCCCGCAGACTCAGCGAGGGACGGAACTCCGCCCGCGCCCGGCGCAACGCGTCCAACGCCTCGTCGGCGAGAGGCAGCAGGACGGCGCGGGAATCCGGTGGATCGCTGCTCATGACAGTTTCGGTCCCAGTCCCACCTGTCGTCGCCGTTGTTCGGTCACCAGGGAGTTCACCCAGGTATCGAGGGCGCGCAGGTAGTCCTCCAGCGTCCAGGCGATCTTATGCCCGTCGATGCTCAATTCGATCCCGCATCCCAGCGACGGCTTGGTTTCGAATTCGGGCGTCAGCTCCTCGCCGAGCAGGTCTCGCACCGCTTTCGCGAGCGCCTGTTTCCGCGGCTCCGACAACGGGAAGGCGCTTCGAACGACCGGGGACCCGACGTGGTCACTCGCCCGCTCCGCGAGCAGGGCGGTCCTGCGCTCCTCCGAAAGTTCGTTCAACTGGTGGAGAAACTTTTCCACGATTCGCTCCTGCAGTTCCGTGTCCGCCAGGTCCCGCAGCAGCTTGTCGGCGATGCCGATCACCTCGCCGTGCGCCTGCTTGGAAAGCTCCCGCTGGAACTCTTCCCGTTCGCTTTCCAGCGCCTTCCGCCAACGGGCCCGACTGGTCTCGTATTCCTCGCGCGCTTCCACGACCAGGCGCCTCCGCTCGGCTTCCGCCTCCTCGCGGGCGGATCGGATCGCTTCCTCTCTCGTGGTTTCCAGCTCGCGCCGCTCGGCCTCGAGCTTCTCCCTCTCCGCGTCGGCCCGTTTCGCCTGGTCGGCCGCCTCGGTGAGCGATCGACGGACGCGCTCCTGCCGGCGCTCCACCGCGTCCAGCACCGGCCGGTAGAGGAAGCGCTTCAGCAGCCAGACCAGGACCAGGAAGTTCAGGACCTGGGCGACGACGGTGAACCAATCGATCGACATGCGGAAAGGGGAAAAGGAAAACGTGCTCGACTCAGCCGCCCGCGGCCTTTTCCGCCACCGCGTTCCAGAAGGGGTTGGCGAAGAGCAGGATCATCGACACCACGAAAGCGTAGATGGCGAGGGACTCGATCATCGCCAGCCCCACGAACAGCGTCCGGGTGATGGTGGCGGAGGCGTCGGGCTGCTGGGCGAGCGCCGTCAGGGCCGTCGAAACGGCCCGCCCCTGCGCGAGCGCCGGGGCGATGCAGCCGACCGCGGTCGAGAGCATGGCGCCTCCGATCGAGACGAGGATGGTGATTGCCTGGGTATCCATGATTGCTTGGGGTAGGGAACGAATTCGAGATCAGGTGGAAGTAGCCGCTGCCGGCGTCGCTGGACGATCTCCCTCTTCCTCTTCGCCGCGGGTCGCTGCCGCGATGTAGACGGTGGCGAGGATGCTGAAGATGTAGGCCTGCACCAGTCCGGTGAGCAGCTCCAGCGTCTTGAGCAGGATGGGAAAGAACAGCGGCACCAGGGCCAGCACGATCGCCATCACCAGGGCACCGCTCATGATGTTGCCGAAGAGGCGCACCGCGAGGGCCAGGGTCCGGGAAAGCTCGCTGATGATGTTGAACGGCAGCATGAGGAAGGTGGGGTGAAAATAGCCTTTCAGGTAGCCGGGCACACCCCGCGCCGTGATGCCGTAGGCCGGCACCGCCACGAACACGCAGAGGGCCAGGGCCACGGTGGTGGAAAGGGATCCCGTGGGAGCTTCGTAGCCCGGCAGGATCGTCGCCAGGTTGGCCGTGGCGATGAAGAGGAACAGGGTCCCGATGAAGGGCAGGTAGCGCCCCGCATGGGCCAGTCCGACATCGGCGATCTGGTCACGGATCCCGAGCACGATGACCTCGAGCACGTTCTGCCAGCGGGAAATCTCGATGTCGTCGCTCAGGCGCCGGGTCACGAGCCAGGCTCCCGCCACGAGAGCCACCATCAGGCCCCAGGTGGTCACGATGGTGAGATTCAGCTTCGCAAAGCCGTTCTCCCAGAAGACGGTCTCGTCGGGGCTCAGGTGCATGGGGGATTTTCCTCGGAAGTTCGGGGGCGAGTGAAACGGGTCACGAGCAGGCGGGCGATGATGAAACCCGCCAGGCAGGCCAGCAGGCGGTCGAGGTGTCCGCGTCCTATGAAAAAGAAGGTGGCCAGCGCCACCGCGAATCGCAGGAGCGTCCCGCCCACCATCCAGAGCGCGGGATGACGGGCCGTCGGCAAGCGTCGCACCGTCAGCCAGAGCCCGCCGAAAAACAGGACTCCCGCCATTCCACCGGCGACCATGGCGAGCGCGATGAAAAGGGAATCGGTCATGGCTTTCTCTCGTCCCCTTCCTCCGGCGCATGGTCTCGATCGATGGCGCGCTGCTCGCGAAAGATCCAGCGCGAGGCATTGAGGCAGCCGAGCACCAGTCCGGCCACCAGCAGCGTCAGGGTCCAGTTGCGATCGCCCGGCCAGGTGCGATCCAGCCAGCGCCCGAGGGCGGCACCGAGCAGGGTCGGGATGACGATCGACCACCCCACCAGGCCGAAGAAGGCCAGGCTGGTGAGCACGTTCTCCCCGGGACGGCGACGCGCCCGAAGTTGGTGCTCTTCCCTGCGCCCCACTTCATCGCGGAACTCGGTTCGGTGCGGCAGGTCATTCATGACTCAATCGGTGCGTCTCGCGGATGATCTCGCTCTCCAGTCGCGCCACCAAACTGCGTCCCCGGCGTTCGCTTTCGTCCAGTTCGAGAAACTGCTTCTCCACCAGGCGGCGCAGGGAGCCGAGGTCCCCGCCGAGGGCGGCGTGCCTCACCGACACCGTGACCTCGCCGCCCGTCTTGACGAGAACCCCGCGATCGATGGCCACGAACCGCTCGGTTCCGCTCCCGGTTTCGTAGAAGAGAATGCCCGGCACCAGCGAAGCCGCGCAATCCAGTCTCCGCGGCAGGAGGCCGAACTTTCCCCGAGTGGACTCGGCCACGATGCGCCGGACGTCCTCCTCCTCGAGGAGCACGGTGTAGGGCAACAGCAGGCGCAAGGTCATCGCTTCGGTTTTCATGAGAACTCAAGTCGAGGCGGGCACTTTTTCTTTTTCCTCCACCGCCTCGTCGATCGCGCCGATCATGAAGAGCGCGCTCTCGTTCACGTCTTTGAACTCATCGGCGAGAATCCGTTCACATCCTTCCAGGGTTTCCTCGATACTCACCAATTTTCCCTCCATCCCGGTGAACGCCTCGGTGGTGAAGAAGGGCTGGGTCAGGAAGCGCTCCAGCCGACGCGCCCGGAATACGGTGCCCCGATCCTCCGCCGACAACTGCTGCACCCCGAGCATGGCGATGATGTCCTTCAACTCCTCGTATTGCGCCAGCGCGTGACGCACCGCCCGTGCCACCCGGTAGTGACGCTCGCCGACCACGCTGGCGGCCAGCATCTTCGAGTTGGACTCCAGAGGATCGACCGCCGGAAAGAGCCCCTCGCTGGCTCGCTTGCGGGAGAGGACGATGGTGGCGGAGAGGTGGGAGAAGGCGTGAACCGCCGCCGGATCGGTGAAGTCGTCCGCCGGCACGTAGACGGCCTGGATGGAGGTGATGGCACCGCTCTCGGTGCTGGCGATCCGCTCTTCCAGTTCGGAAAGCTCGGTTTCCATGGTCGGCTGGTAGCCCAACCGCGAGGGCATCTGCCCCATCAGGCCGGAGACTTCGGATCCGGCCTGGATGAATCGGTAGATGTTGTCCACCAGCAGGAGCACGTCGCGATGCTCGTCGTCCCGGAAATACTCGGCCATCGTCAGGGCCGCGTGTCCCACCCGGAAACGGCTCCCGGGCGGCTCGTTCATCTGCCCGAAGACCATGACCATGTTCGGCAGCACCCCGCTGGCCTTCATCTCCCGGTAGAGTTCCTCCCCTTCGCGGCAACGCTCCCCCACCCCGCAGAAGATGCTGACCCCGTGATGCTCGCCGGCCACGTTGTGGATCATCTCGGTGAGAAGCACCGTCTTTCCCACGCCCGCACCCCCGAACAGCCCCGTCTTGCCGCCCCGCTCCAGCGGCGCCAGCAGGTCGATCACCTTGATTCCGGTCTCGAAGATCTCCGACCGGGTCGAACGCCGCAGCAGGGACGGGGGCGCGGCATGAACCGGACGCCACTCCACGTCCGTCGGCGCCGGTTTCCGATCGATCGGCTGACCGAAGACATTGAACATCCGGGAAAGGATCCCCGGCCCCACAGGCGCTTTCAGGGGTTCGCCCGTGGCCAAGAGTTCGTCGCCCTTCGCCAATCCCTCCGTTGGGTTGAGCGCGACACCCCGGACATGATTCCGGTCGAGCTGCGTCAGGACCTCGATGGCGATGCCTCCGTTGTGTCGGGCGTGGAGAATGCTGCGGATCGGGGGCAGGACGTCCTCGAAACGTCCATCGACCACACTGCCCCGGACCGAGACCACGATTCCCCTCGAGGGCACCGGAGAAGAGGACGCTGTGCTGGACTTCTCGCTCACCTCCTTCAAGGTAGGCCCTTCGCTTTGCGAGACCAACGGAAAAGACCGCACCGGGCGAACCCATACGCGGCCCCGCGCCCGGCCTCATTCTCGCTCCCAGGCTGCCGGCAGCTTGGCCGACTCCTTCCCGTAGGTCTGCGATACCACGAAACCACTCGCCTGCGAGGTGTAGAAGATGCGGCCGTTGGACACCACCGCACCGAGACACTCGCGGGAATCGATCGCCGGACCGGTGGAGACCAGTTTCCCCCCGTCCGACAGGTCGATCATGTCCATGTTGGCCCCGAGCACGTAGGGCTCCGACAGGGTGAAGCGACAGCAGGCGTAGTTGTGACCGATGCTCTCGATCACCTTGCCGGTCTCGCGATCGAAGACGTTTCCTTTCCCCCGCAGCGCGTTCGAGAACACGAATCGCTCTCCCACGGTGACCACGTTAAGCGCCGAGGTGACCGGTTCCGACTGCCAGACGAGGTCGCCGGTGTTCGCATCGAGACACCAGACGAAACGATCGTCGGTTCCCTCCTGGGCCCGGTTGAATCCGCCGATGAAGATCTTCCCGTCGCGCGCGCTCAACGTGCATTTCGAGGTCACGTAGAAGTCGTTGGTCTTCCAGATCACATCACCGGTCTTCGGATCGAGGCAGGCGGTGAGCCCGTTGTTCTCGACTGGCAACCCGCGGCGACGCTTCTGGCTGGAGTCGTAGCCGAAGAACACCGAGTAGTAGAGCTTGCCGTCGAGCAGGGCGATGCCGCAGTCGTTTCCTCCCCGCCCCTCGTCGGAAAAGTCCTTTTCCCAGACCACCTTGCCGGTCTCCAGGTCCCAGCCCCAGAGACGGGGTCGATGATCCTTCGGGTAGAAGGGGTTGTCGTTGGAGTAGATCCAGCTCATCACCTCGCGCCCGTCCTCGGTCGGGGCCGGTTCGCCGCCGAAGGTGAAAAACTTCTCCGTTCCCTGCGCCGCATATTCCCCGGAACCGGAGGCGTAGATGGCGATGCCCTCGTGAACCACCGGCGGAAACTGCCGGCTCCAACTCGGCGTTCCCGTGAACGGCGCCTCCCAGAGCAACTCGCCCGTCGCCGCATCGAGGCAGCGCATCTGCGACTGTTTCATCCCGGCCTGGGGGACGAGCAGCTTGCCGTCGATGTAGAGCGGCGAGGTGAAGGACAGGTAGACATCGGGCCAGTAACGCCGCCAGAGGAGACGACCGGTATCCTGTTCCACCGCGATGATCTGTCCCTCGGCGGTGTGGGTGTAGAGCCGTCCCCCGCCACAGACCGGCAGGTGTTTCACCGTGCCCTCCAAGCGCCGCGCCCAGCGCATCCGCAGGGGAGGTTCCAGACCCTGGTCGTTGGCGTTGGTGCCGGCGAAGTCGCCGTAGTTCGTGTACCAGTCATACTCCGGACCCGCCAACGGTCCGGTCAGAGGGCTGCGGATCGTCGTCAGGTCGAGCGATTTCGCGGACGGGCTTTTCTCGCCTCCCGGACCGAAGACATAGAGATGACCGTCCTCGCTGCCGACGAGAATCCGTCCGTTCGCCACCGCCACCGGCGCGGTGATGGGCGCGCCGAAGGCGGTTTCCAGCACTTTCGACTCGCCGCCCGGCTCCAGCGCGACCACGCGCACCTTTCCCTCGAAGTCGCCGTAGATGGCGTGACTTTTCGTAAGCACCGGCGAAGCGATGGCCGGCGCCTCGTCGAGAAGTTCCGGATCTTCCCGGTCGGCGGCGTGACGACTGAAACCGCGCCCGTTTTCCGGCCGCGTGCGGAAGACCTGTCCGTCTCGAATGGCGACCGGGGAAAATCCCAGCAGACCGTGAAGCCGGATCGAGGTCTCCGTTCCCGGCACGAACCCGAACTCCAGTTCATTCTGTGCATTCAGCCGGATCGTCTCCACCCGGCCGGCGTTGTCACGTCGATGCCATTGCACGTAGACGGTTCCCTCGGAGTCGGCACTCTGCCCGAAGGTCGCCGGGTATTCCTTACCGGCATAGGAAGGAATTTCGGCGGTGGCGAGGTGCTCCGGTTCCGCGCCGCCGTCCTTGACGAAGATGGTCCGGCCTCCCGCCGGCATCACGACCACGTTGCCCTGGATCACGCAGATGTCGCGCGAGCAGACAAAGTGATCCTTCCAGTTCACCCGGTCTCCGCGAAACGCGACCCAGTCCTCGCCTTTCCAGCGATTACCCTCGAAGCCGACCACCTCCCGAACGAAATCCCAGGTCCAGGCTTTCTCGCCATCCGACTCCAGCGCGTAGATCACCGCGCCCAGGGTCGCGAAATAGACCCGCTCTCCGCTCGCGACCGGGGCCCCGAAGATCGGGTCGCGGCAATCGATCTCCTTCACCACATCGCCGGTGTGGCGATCGAGCACGTAGTAGTAACCCGCCGTCGTTCCGACATGAAGAAAGTCGCCCGTGATCGCCGGCGTGCTGACGTTGTTGCAATTCTGGAGTCCGCCCTTCGTCTCGAACTTCCAGGATACCTCGAGCGACTCGCCGTCGAAGGCGAAGACCACGCCCGATCCATCGATCGCGTAGATCTTTCCGTCACTCGCCACCACGGGGGCCGCGTAGATTCCGTCGGTCAGCGGAAGAGCCGCCTGCAATCCGAGTTTCCCGACCTCGATCTCCCGTTCGACCGCATTCCCCGAGTGCGCCGCATCGAACTGGAACTGCGGCCAGGCCTCGTCCGCAAACGCGATCGAGCCGATCAGTCCCGACAAAACCGCACAGGCCCGTAGAATCGAAATTTTCATGACGCGAATCGTTCTAAAACCTCGCCACGGTCACAAGTCGAAACCACGGCGCAATTGCGACGACTCCGATCCATACACAGCCCTCTGCGGTTTCCAAACCTCTGCGGTGTGTCATTCAAGCGAGGAAGTCGAAACCTCAGAGGATTGCACCGCAGAGGACTCGCCCAACTGCAGCGGTCTCCTCGACCGGACGCAAATTCGGACTGGTCCGGTCGCGTGGATTTCCTACAATCCGCCGCATGTCCGAGAAAAACCCTGCCAATCTTTCCGTCCATCCCGAAGTCGCCGAAGCCCTCGCGCCGGAAGTCGAATCCTTCGCGCTCGCTCCGACCGATCGCCGACGTTTCTTCACCCGGGCCGGCGCCGCGGTGCTCGCCACCCTCGCCGCTCGCGAAGGGCTCTTCGCCCAGCAGAAGGCGGTGCCCCGCGACTGGACCGGGACCATTCCCACCCGCTATCCCGACCCGGACATCATCGCGCTCGACGAACGATTCAATCAATACAAGCTCGGCAATACTCCCATCCAGCGCGTCTATCATTCGCCCAACATGCTCTGGGCCGAGGGCCCGGCCTGGAGTGGCGTGGGGCGCTACCTGCTCTGGTCCGACATTCCCAACGATGTCCAACTCCGCTGGATCGAGGACAACGGCCAAGTCTCGATCTTTCGTCATCCGTCCGGCAACAGCAACGGCAACACCTTCGACTGGCAGGGACGCCAACTCAGTTGCCAGCACGGCACCCGCAAGGTGGTGCGCTACGAGCCCGATGGTGACGTCACCGTGCTTGCCGAGGAATTCGAGGGCAAGCCCTTCAACGCCCCCAACGACATCGTCGTGCACCCGGCCGACGACTCCATCTGGTTCACCGATCCCGGTTACGGCAGCATGATGAACTACGAGGGCAACAAGGGACCGCTCCACCTCAAGGAGGCGGTCTACCGGATCGATGCCAAGACCGGCAAGATCACCAAGGTCACCGATGAGATCATCAAGCCCAACGGACTCTGTTTCTCGCCGGACTACAAGAAGCTCTACGTTTCCGACACCGGCGTCCCGCCCGAGGGCCAACACAAGCCGATCCGCGTCTGGGATCTCACCGCCGATGGCACCGGGCTGGAAAAGGGTCGCGATTTCTGCTCCATGAAACTGACCGACGAGATGAGCGGCGGCGCCGACGGCATTCGCGCCGACAAGGACGGCAACATCTGGGCCAGTGCCGGCTGGGTCGGCGACGGCTACGACGGCGTCCACGTCTTCGAACCGGAGAACGGCGACCGCATCGGCCAGATCCTCCTGCCCGAGATCTGCTCCAACGTCTGCTTCGGCGGCAAGAAGCGAAACCGCCTCTTCATGACAGCCAGCACTTCCGTCTACGCCGTCTACGTGGAGGCCCAGGGCGCGCACATTTCGTGACGGAAGGGGCGACAACCGAAGCGAAGCGGAGTTAGACGGAGTCAATCCTGTCGCCCTGAAACCTGCATTGGCTTTCGCAGAGGGCGACAGGATTGTCGCCCCTCCTTTCATTTCTCCAGCGTCACCCACACCGGCGAGGACCAGGCCATGTTGCCGTCGGACTGCTCGACGCGGAGGTAGTAGCGCCCCTCGCCCTCGGTGATGGGGTCAGTCTCCGCGTATTCGATTTCGAAGGTGTTTCCCCCAATCTCGTCCCAGACCTGATAGTTCTTTTCGTTGCGCACCAGGGTCACCCGCTTCAGCGGTGCGGTGCCATCCACGCTGATGGAAAATTTCGGCGCCTCTTCCGTCTCGAAGATCGATCCCAACGGCTCGCCGTTGCAGACGAACTCCAGGTAGATCTTGTCGGTGGCTGCCACGGTCCGCCGCGCCTTGAAGCCTTCGATGATTCCCTCGCGCGTGAATTCCTTCACATAGACGCCGCCATAGCTGACATGTTGGGAAATATGATCCGAGCTGGCGAAAACGCCGAGCCGCAGGCCCAATTCCAACGCGTTCTGGTAGACGCCCGGATTGAAC
>JAUIGT010000718.1 GCA_030432615.1 Verrucomicrobiia bacterium | reverse complement strand
GGAAGCGATGCGGGCATCGTGACCGACGAGCAACGAAGGCAGCGGGGAAAAATGGCCCGAATGGTTCAAGAAAGCCGCAGGCCTCACTTCCATTTTTTCTCAACACTGAATCGTCAGAGTATTTTTTGAATTTCGTATGAGAGGCATCCCTCGTTCGCGGTGGTATCAAACGCCGAAAAACAGGCGCCCGCCATCCCCTATATCGGCGGAGCCGCTGGCAGGTTCAAGTGAATAGGGTGTCGCGTCCGACTGCTCACGGAACCACGTAGGCGACCAAGCGCGGCAGCGGCCGATCCGCCCAGCGCAGCTTATACTCGGATTCCATCCCGAGATCGTAGAGGGCCACGCCCTCGTCGGCGCGGCGGCGCAGATTTTCCAGCTGCAGCCAGTTGCCCACGCCCAGCGAGGCGAACTCCTCCGCGTAACTCATCTGCAGGCCGCGGTATTCCCCGGCGAAGACGCCCCCGAAGATGTGAGCCACATCCTCGCCGTCGCGCGTGGCCACGAGCATCCTCAGGCGCCCCTCCCGGTTGAGGCCGTCGAAAACCTCCCGGTAGAAATCCCGGTAGTTCGGCACCTGGAAAATGTCGGTCCCCGACGCCCACTTCGCGGTCCGCGGCTGAAGCGCCAGCAAGCGATCAAAGAGGGTCGGGTCGGCGATCCCACCCGGTTCGAAGGCCTCGATCTCCAGGCCCGCCTCCCGGCAACGGCGCTCGGCGGCGCGCAGGGAACGGCGAAACTTCTTCGACCGCCGCGCCAGCCAGGCTTCCACGCCACCATCCGCCAGATCGATGGCGAGGCAGTCGGTGGCGGGAAATTCGCGATACTGCCGGAACCCGCCCGCTTCATCGAAACGCCGCAGCACGCGATGCAGGAGCTGTCCGCGGGGAAGCCCGCCGATGGCGAAACCGGGCGTCAGGTCCCGGTCGGCCGACACGATTTCCCGCAGCCCGCGCACGCTTTCCAGCGGATCGGGGCCCACCAGCGGACAGGAGAACATCCAGGCGGACTCGAACGGCTGCCAGTAGCCCCACGGAGACCGGCCGAAAACCAGCCAGTGCGCGGCATCGTCGCTCCGCCAGATGGCGGTGTCGCCGATGATGGCCGAAGCCGGAAGCCGGAGCCGGATCTCGGCCTCGCCGTCGTCTTTTTCCTCGTCCTCGTCCTCATTCCCCTCGCCGAGCGAGAGCAGGTGCGCCCGCGCGGCCGCGCTCCAGGTCTGGGAAGAACAGAAACGGGAAATGTCCGGCGTCTCCGCCACCGCGCGATCGAAGGCCTCGCGGTCGGCCCTCCACTCGCCCTGGCTGATCCGCCGCATCGTCATGCCACGATTGATTCCGGATCGGCGATCGTCTTCATCGCGTTCATTTCAGGAGGGATTGCGGCAGCGCCCGCAGGTAGGCGCTCATGACTTCGCCGCCGCTGGCGGGATCGAGTTGCTCCTCGCCCGGCACCGTCGTTCGTGGCGCCACCGGGCTACCGTCGATGTAGTGCCCCAGCGGCATGGAGTGGGAACCGAAGGCGCGAACCACCCACTCGGGCAGCTCGACCTGGTCCGGGAGAACGGCGGCGGCCGATTCCACCAGTCCGTCGGCCGGGCTGTAGTAGGGCGAATGTTTCCGAATGCGCCCGCGGATGAAGGGCGACCACAGTCGCTCGGCGATCTCCCCGTCCTCGCCGTCGGGAATCATGGCGAGACTGATCCAGGTCAGCCCGGGAAACGCCGCGCCGACGCGTTCCGCGTCCCCGGGACGCCACGGGGTTCGCGCCACCGTGCGCAGCATGTCGATCTGGGCTCCCTTTCCCTGGAGCCGGAGCGCGGCCCGGGTCCAGAAGGGCGATACGCAGGGGGCATTGGCGAAATAGTCCGCCACCACCGACCCCTGGAGCGTGCCCGCCAGCGAGAGGACCACGTTGAGTTTCTCGCGGCGTTCCGGCGAAAGCTCGAGGGCGTGTTCCTGGAGGTAGTAGACCACGTCGTGGGCGCCCTTCGAGAGCATCACCAGGACCACGTGATCGACCTCGTCGAAGATCGGCGCCACCCAATCGGCGACCAGTTCCGCGTTCTCCGACACGCCTCCCCGCGGCGGGGTATCGATGAAATGGGTGGCGAACCCCATGGCCTCGGCCCGTTTCGCCGCCTCCCGCAGGCAGGCCCGGGTC
>JAUIGT010000717.1 GCA_030432615.1 Verrucomicrobiia bacterium | reverse complement strand
TGGCTGGTGGCGGCGGTCAGATCCGGGAAATCTCGCCGGTTCCTGATGGCTCGGCGCCGGAGAAAGATCGCAGGATTTGCGGAGTTGAAGGGGCGGATTGCGGGATCTTGGGGAGAAGATTTTTCCCCTTTTGCCCCATGAAACCACCCCTCGGCTTCGGTCCGCTCGATCTTGCCCGCAGTCCCTTCATCCTGTTCTGGGAGATCACGCGCGCCTGCGCGCTCGCCTGCCGCCACTGCCGGGCCACGGCGATGCCGAGGATGGACCCGGCGCAGCTGGACCACGAGGAATCGTTGAGGCTTCTCGACGAGATCGCGGAGCTCGATCCGAAGATGCTGGTGCTCACCGGGGGCGACCCCATGATGCGGCCGGACCTGCTCGACCTGATCCGCTGCGCCCACGGTGAGCACGGCATCCACACCTCGCTGAGTCCCTCGGCCACGCCGTTGCTGCTGCGGACCGACTTTCGCGAACTCAAGGAAGCCGGGATACAGCGGATGTCGCTGAGTCTCGACGGCGCCAGCCGGCCCTCGCACGACGAGTTCCGCGGGGTCTCCCACACCTTCGACCGCACCCTGACGGCGGTGGACATGGCCCACGAGGCGGGGATCCCGGTGCAGATCAACACCACCATCCATCGGGGAAATCTCCACGAGATGGAGGATTTCGCCGACCTCATGTATCAACTGAACCCGGCGATGTGGAGTGTCTTCCTCATCGTCCCGACCGGCCGTGCCGGGATCGAGGATCTCCCCGACGCCGAGGAGGTCGAACTCATGCTGGAGCGCCTCTACGAGATTGCCAGGGACGCGCCTTTCGACGTCAAGACCACCGAGGGCCATCACTACCGCCGCATCGTGGTGCAGCACGAGCGCAGTGCCGAGCGGGTCGTGCGGCGGGCGCCTCCCGGCATTCGTGATGGTCGGGGCGTGGCCTTCATTTCCCACACCGGTGACATTTCCCCCAGCGGATTCCTGCCGTTGGTGGCGGGGAACGTGCGCGAGGATTCGCTCTGCGAGATCTACCGGGAACACCCGCTTTTCGTGAACCTTCGGAACCACGATCGGCTGAAGGGAAAATGCGGTGGCTGCGAGTTTCGGACCCTCTGTGGCGGTTCGCGTTCCCGGGCGCTGTCGGTCCATGGCGACGTCTTCGCCGAGGATCCGCTCTGCGCCTACCAGCCGAGAGGCGGGCAGGCGGTCGTGGCGTAGCATGGGCTTGGAAGCCCATGCTACTTTTGGCCTGTTCGCGGACTGACTTTTTCGGCACGATCGGATCCATGGCGCACGACACGTTTCAGGTCGGAGATCTCACCGCCGTCATCGGCGACAACGCGGCCGACGAGGCGAGCGGCCATCGGGCCGGTTACAACGGAATCTGGTCGCTGAGGCATGCGGCGGGCGGGCGCGACTTTTTCGTGCCGGGCATCGCGGGACTGAACCTCGAGCACATCGTCAGCGGCGAGGGCGAGGCAGATCGCGACGTCTTCTTCGAACCGCGCCGGGCCCCGATGGAGTTCCGCCGGATCTCCGACAGCCTGGTGGAACTTTATCAGCCGCCGACTCCGACCTTTTTCCTGGAAAGCTGGAGCCGCTTCGAGTTGGTGGCGCCCCACTACATCGACCTCCATTTTCGCTGCCGCGCCACCCAGCACGTCTTTCCCCACGACTACATCGGGCTGTTCTGGGCCAGCTACATGAACGCGCCGGAGGACAAGAGCCTCTATTTCCGAGGTGGTTGGGATGACCGAGGCAAGCCCGGGATGTGGCAGCAGTTCTGCACCCCGGTGCACAATCGCGACAGCACCGTCCGGCATCGGAACGACGAGTTTGAAATGACCTTCGCCGAGGGCGCGCCCGACGCCCTCTACAAGCATTTCTCGCCGCTGCGTTTCGATGCGCCGTTCTACTACGGCAACTTCGACGACTTCACCGTGATCTACCTCTTCGATCGGGTGGAAGGCATCCGCTTCACCCATTCCCCCTCCGGTGGCGGCGCCAACGCCGAGCGCGAAACCACCAACCCGGCCTGGGATTTCCAGTTCCTCGTGTCCGACTACGAGGTCGCCGAGGAATACGAGTTCCTCATGCGGGCCGTCTTCCGGCCGCGATGTTCGCGCGAGGAGATCGATCGCGAGTTCCGGGAGTGGCGCGAAGGTCTGCCGGA
>JAUIGT010000161.1 GCA_030432615.1 Verrucomicrobiia bacterium | reverse complement strand
GAAGAGGGGGTCGTCGCCGCCGTGGACGTGGAGACGGCCCTCCGCTACAAGGTCGTGCCCGTCGGCTTCAACGGCTCCCAGCTCTACATCGCGGTCAGTGACCCGCTCGATTTCGATACCCTCGATTCGCTGCGCCACGTGCTCGAATACGAACCGGAATTCGTCTGCGCCACCCAGGAGCAGATCAAGCAGTGCCTGCTCGATTTCTACAGCAGCCAGCTCACCGCCGAGCAGATGCGGGAACTGAGCGCCGGCAAGGTTTCGGTCGGAGGAGAAGGTGGCGGCGACAGCATGGGCGCCACCGTGGATGGCGAGAGCGGGGACGCGCCCATCATCCGCCTCGTCCACCAGATCCTCCAGGAAGCCTACCAGAACCGCGCTTCGGACATTCACATCGAGCCGCTGGAGAACGAACTGCAGATCCGCTACCGCATCGATGGCGCGCTCCACAAGATCGCCAGCCACCCGCGACGGATCATGTCGGCGGTGGTCAGCCGCATCAAGATCATGACCGGCTCCATGAGCATCGCCGAGAAGCGCCTTCCCCAGGATGGCCGCATCCAGGCGAGCATGGGCGACAAGGACCTCGACCTGCGTGTGTCGACCGTGCCCACCAGCAGCGGCGAGAGCGTGGTCATGCGTATTCTCGACAAGCAGTCGCTGATGCTCGGCCTGCCCGAGCTGGGCTTCATGTCGGATGACCAGGAAACCTTCGACCAACTCATCCGCCTCCCCGACGGGATCCTCCTCGTCACCGGGCCTACCGGTTCCGGGAAAACGACGACGCTCTACGCCTGTCTCAACACCATCAACAAGTCCGACCGCAAGATCATCACGGTGGAGGACCCGGTGGAATACCTGATGTCCGGCATCAACCAGGTGCAGGTGAAGGAGGACGTCGGCATGACCTTCGCGGCCGCCCTGCGCGCCATCCTCCGTCAGGCGCCGAACATCATCATGATCGGGGAAATTCGAGATCTGGAGACGGCCTCGATCGCCATCAACGCCTCGCTGACCGGTCACCTGGTGTTCAGTACCCTGCACACCAACGACGCCCCCTCGGCCGTCGCCCGTCTCGCCGACATCGGGGTGAAACGATTCCTCATCGCCTCCGCGGTCCGCGCCATCATGGCCCAGCGGCTGGTGCGCCACATCTGCCCGGACTGCAAGCAACCCGCCGAACTTTCGGAAAAGGACATCCGGTCGCTGAAGCTGGATCCGTCGCAGTTGTCCGATGCCAGCATCATGGCGGGCACCGGCTGCCGCACCTGCCGCAACACCGGCTACAAGGGACGGAAGGGAATTTTCGAGATCTTCAAGATCGACCAGGAAGTCAGTCACCTGATCAACCGGAACGAGTCGACCCCGAAACTTCGCCGCCGCGCCCGCGAACTCGGCATGCGCACCCTCCGCGAGGACGGCGTACGCAAGGTGCTGGCCGGTCTCACGACCGCTTCCGAGGTGGTGCGCGTGACCATGGGCGACGACGACTGATCTCCCGCGACCGATTTTCCCACCTTTTTTCATCCCCCCACTCTCCCCTCTTTCCGATTCATGAATGCCGATAGCGTAGCTGACCTGCTGGTCGCCCGCGAAGTGATCGATTCCGACCAGCGCGACGACCTCATCTTCAACGTCGAGCAAAGCGGCCGAGACATCGTCGATGTGCTCGAAGAGTTCCAGATCCTGCAGAAAGATCAGCTCTACCACCTCATCGCCGAGGACATCGGCGGCCAGTACCTCGACCTCGAAGGCTACCAGCCGCCCCCGCAGGTGATCGCGGCACTCCCCGCCGGGACCGCGCGTCTCCACGAGGCCATGCCGATCCAGTTCACCGACGAGGGATTGATGGTCGCGCTGGCGAATCCGCTCGATCCGCAGGCGATCGAGGAGCTGGGTTTCTCCCTCGGCCAGACCATCGTTCCGGCGGTGGCTCCGCCCAGGCAGATCCACGAGCTGATCGACCGCTACTACGGGGGCGATGCCGAGGGCATGAGCGATGTCCTCAAGGATCTCCAACGCGAGGCGGCCGCTCTCACCGGCGACGACACCGAAGCCGAGGCCAACTCGGCCCCCATCATTCGCTATGTGGACCTCGTGCTCTACCAGGCCATCCGCGAGCAGGCCTCGGATATCCACTTCGAGCCCTTCGAGCACGACTTCAAGATCCGCTACCGGGTCGACGGCGCGCTCTACGAAATGGCTCCGCCGCCCCAGCACCTGAAGGCGGCCATCATTTCCCGGATCAAGGTGATGTCCAACCTGAACATCGCCGAGACCCGCATTCCCCAGGACGGTCGCATCATGAAGACCATCGGCGAACAGCCGATCGACATGCGTGTCTCCACCCTGCCGACGGCCCACGGGGAGAGCGTGGTGCTCCGTGTTCTCGACCGCTCGAACGTCAATCTCGATCTCGAGAACCTGAACCTGCCGCCGAACATCTACGAGTACATCAACGATACCATCCTCAAGCCGAACGGGATCTTCATCTGCACCGGCCCCACCGGTGCCGGCAAGACGACGACCCTGTATGCCTGCCTGCGGAAGATCAACACCATCGACAGCAAGCTGCTGACGGCGGAGGACCCGGTGGAATACGACATCGAGGGCATCATGCAGGTGCCCGTCAACGAGGGCATCGGCCTGACTTTCGCCCGCGTGCTCCGCGCCTTCCTGCGACAGGATCCCGACCGCATCCTGGTGGGAGAGATGCGAGACCTGGAGACCGCGCAGATCGCCATCCAGGCCTCGCTCACGGGTCACCTGGTGTTCAGCACGCTGCACACCAACGACGCCGCCGGCGCCGTCACCCGACTCATCGACATGGGCTGCGAGCCGTTCCTCGTGGCCGCAACCCTGGAAGCCGTGCTGGGTCAACGACTCCTGCGCCGGATCTGCGGCGACTGCAAGACCGCCTACCAGCCGAGCGAAGCCATCCTTACCCAGTTGGGCCTGCGCCCGTCCGACATTGGCGGCAACGATTTCTACACCGGTCGTGGTTGCGAGAAATGCAACGACACCGGCTACCGCGGCCGCCAGGGGCTGTTCGAACTGCTCGACATGACCGATCCGATCCGCGAACTGGTCACCGAGCGCGCCTCCGCCGTCGTGCTCAAGGAGAAGGCCATCGAACTCGGGATGGGAACCCTGAGAGAAGATGGACTCCGCAATATCTTCGATGGCATCACCACGATTGAAGAGGTCCTCAAGTACACCTGATTTTCCCCGTTTACTTTCGGCAAACCAAGACATTTTCGGCATGGACAGAGCTGGCGCGAATGCGGTAGTCTCGTGACCGGATCCCCTCCCATTTTTCTTTTTCAACCCTGACCGACAGACAACCGATATGGCGAATTTCGAATACATCGCTCTGGACGCCAAAGGCGAAGAGACGACCGGCGTCATTTCCGCTTCCGATGAAGCGGATGCCATCAGCCAACTCCGCAAAGGAGGCCTCTATCCCACCCAGGTGGCCGCTCAAGGCAAGGGAGGCGTTTCCGGGAACGCGAAACGGCGGGCCAAGAAGTCGGCCAAGGCCAAGAGCAAGTCGGGTGGTCGCTCGGGAGGCAAGATCAAGAGCAAGACCCTGATGATTTTCACCCGCCAGCTGGCCACGCTGGTCGATGCCGGTCTTCCCCTGCTTCGCGGTCTCACCGTTCTCGGCAACCAGGAGCGAAACAAGGTGATGGCCAAGACGATCCACTCGCTGGCCGATTCGGTCCAGAGCGGCAGCACTTTCTCGGAAGGCCTGGGACAACACCCCCGGATCTTCGACAAGCTCTACGTCAACATGGTGAAGGCCGGGGAACTCGGCGGGGTGCTGGAACTGGTCCTGGAACGTCTCGCCGAGTACCAGGAAAAAGCCCAGAAACTGAAGAACCGCATCGTCGCGGCGATGGTCTATCCCATCATCGTCATCATCATCGCGATGGCGATCCTCGTGTTCCTGATGGCGTTCATCGTGCCCAAGTTCGAGACCATCTTCGAGGAAATGCTGGCGGGTCGGCCGCTTCCCAAGATCACCCAGGTCGTGATCGACATCAGTCGAGCCGTCCAGGGCAGCTGGTACTGGATCCTGCTGGCCCTGGTGCTGATCTATGCCATCTGGAAAGTCTTCCTCTCCACCCGTGGTGGCCGCGCGGTGTTCGACCGCTGGAAGCTGTACATGCCGCTCGTGGGCCCCATCCAGCTGAAGAGCGCGATCTCCCGATTCACCCGGACCCTGGGAACGCTGGTCACCAGCGGGGTGCCGATTCTCCAGGCCCTCAACATCACCCGGGACACCGCCGGCAACGTCGTCGTCGCCAAGGCCATCGACAAGGTGCACGAGGCGGTGCGCGAAGGGGAATCCGTCGTCGCTCCGCTGGAAGCGAGCCGCATTTTCCCGCCCATGGTGATCAGCATGGTGGATGTCGGTGAGGAAACCGGTCAGCTGCCGGACATGCTTTTGAAGATCGCCGACGTCTATGACGACGAAGTCGACAATGCCGTGGATGCCCTGACTTCCCTGTTGGAACCCATCATGATCGTCTTCCTCGCTCTCATCGTCGGGACGATCGTCATTGCGCTGTTCCTGCCGATGGTCGAAATTATCCAAGGCCTCCAAGAAGGCGCCTGATCGGGCGCCTCCCCGCAACTCCAAGCCCCCTCCTCCCATGATTCTTCGCCCCCCCACTCTCCCTCGTCGCTCCCTGCGCGGCTTCACTCTGATCGAATTGCTGGTCGTGATCTCCCTGATCGCGGTGCTGGCGGCGATGGTGCTGGCGGGAGCCGGCGGGATCATGAAGAAGATCAAGCGCGACCAGATCAAGAACTTCCTGGCCGAACTGGAGGGCGGCTTGGAAGACTACAAGGTCGACAACGCCATCTACCCGCTGAATCCCGATCCCCGTGGTGGTTCAAACACGATTTCCGGCTACAGCGGTCCCGATGGCGAGGCCGTGGGCGGGGCGACGGTGCTCTACAAGCACCTCTCGGGAGATTTCAATACCGACGGACAAGTGGACAACGACGAGACCGTCTACGTCGAACGGCTCGACTTCTGGTCGAACAGTGATCGCGGCACCGGGAAGCCCCCGGAAGTGGTTCGTTCGGTGCAACTGGGAGGCTCCACCTACCTCGTGGTCGATCCCCTCGGGTCACCCATCCGCTATATCGCCTATGCTCCGGGACTGGTGCAGGAAGCGCTGCAACAGGGTCGAATCAAGAATCCCACCTACGACCTCTGGTCGGTGGCGGGAGCCGAACCGGGAACCGCGGACTTTACCGATCAAGCCAACTGGATCACCAACTGGGGCTCCAACTGATTCCCGAGCATGAAGAAGGCGGAACGCTCGCGAACGAGACGCGGTGCTTTCGCCTTTTCGCTGCTGGAACTGCTGGTGGTGATCGCCCTGATCGCGATCCTGGCGGCGCTGGTTTCGTCGGGTATCAGCGGAATTCTCAAGTCCGTCAAGGTCAAGGAAGCCAGGCTCTGGCTCGCATCGCTCGAGGCCGGGCTATCGGACTATCAACAGGACCACGGCATCTTTCCGCTCAATCCGCCCGGCGACGTTCCGCCGGAACGAACCGATTCCCTCGCCCGGGAGGGAGCGCCAATTCTCTACCGGGCCTTGTCGGGGGACACGGACATGGATGCCCAGGGGATCATCGACGATTCCGAGCAGGTGTACGTGGAAGGACTCTCCTTCCATGAACAGAAGAACGCGGAAGTCCCGCGATCAGCCCCACTTGCCGGGGGATTCGGCGTGATCGATCCCTGGAGTTCCCCGATTCGCTACCTCGCCTCTCCGCCCAATCTCCCCGTCGATCGGAAAGTGAGTCACAATCCCGACTTCGACCTCTGGTTCCTGGGCGGAGGCGCCCCCGACGAAACGGAAAACTGGGTCTCCAATTGGGGAGCCCGTTGAGACTTTCGCCGCCTCTCCAAAGCATCCGCGAAACAGTCGCCCACGAAACCGCGGCTCCTGAACGCAGGTATCAGGAAAATCAGGAAACCTTTCCCTGCTTCTCCAGCGCGGCCGCGATGAACCCCTTGAAGAGCGGATGAGGCTTGCGCGGCTTGGACTGGAACTCGGGGTGGAACTGGACCGCGAGGAAGAAGGGGTGATCGGGAATCTCCACGATCTCGGCCAGCGTCCCGTCGGGTGAGGTTCCCGAAACCATCAGGCCGGCGGATTCGAGCTGCTCCTTGTATTGGTCGTTGAACTCGTAACGGTGCCGATGCCGTTCGTTGACGGATTCTTTCCCGTAGAGTTCACGCGCCCGGCTGCCTTCCCGGAGCCTGGCTTCCCAGGTTCCGAGACGCATCGAGGCGCCTTTCTCGGTCACGTCCTTCTGCTCCTCGAGCAGGCAGATGACCGGATGCGGGGTACCGGGATCGAATTCGACGCTGTTCGCTCCCTCCAGGCCGCAGACATCGCGAGCGAACTCGATCGTGGCGATCTGCATCCCGAGACAGAGACCGAAGTAGGGAATCCCGCTCTCGCGGGCATACTGTGCCGCGAGGATCTTGCCCTCGATGCCCCGGTCGCCGAAGCCCCCGGGGATGAGCACGCCATCGACGCCCGAAAGGTGCGCCGCGGCACCGCCGGCCTCGATGTCCTCGGCATCCACGCGCACGATGTCCACCCCGCAGTCGTTGGCGGCTCCGGCGTGGGTCAGCGACTCGTAGATGCTCTTGTAGGCGTCCTGCAGCTCGATGTACTTTCCGACCACTGCGATCTTCACCCGGTGGGCGGGATTGATGATCCGATCGACGGTGGCGCGATAGTCGGTGAGATCGGGCTCCGGCGTCTCAAGCCCTAGGGCGGCGCAAACGATGCCGTCGAGGTTTTCCTCGTGCAGCTTCAATGGCGCCTCGTAGATGGTGTCCTCGACGTCGAGAAACTGGATCACGTTGGCGCGAGGCACGTTGCAGAACATCGCCAGCTTGTCGCGCAGTTCGCTGTCCACTTGGTGCTCCGCGCGACAGATGATGATCTTGGGGGCAATGCCGATCTCGCGCAGCTTGGCGACGCTCTGCTGGGTCGGCTTGGTCTTCAGTTCTCCGGCCGCCTTGATGAAGGGCACCAGGGTCACATGGATGAAGGCCACGTTCTCGTGTCCGACTTCGTCCTGGAACTGCCGCAGGGCCTCGAGGAAGGGCAGCCCCTCGATGTCACCCGTGGTGCCGCCGATTTCTGTGATGATGATGTCGCCGTCCATCTTCTCGGCGACCTCGTGGATGCGGTTCTTGATCTCGTCGGTGACGTGCGGAATCACCTGCACGGTCTTGCCCAGGTAATCCCCCCGCCGTTCTCGACGCAGGACGGTCTCGTAGACCTGCCCGCTGGTGAGATTGTTCAGCTTGGAGAGGTTGCAGCTCGTGAACCGCTCGTAGTGACCGAGGTCGAGGTCCGTCTCCGCTCCGTCATCGAGCACGTAGACCTCCCCGTGCTGGAACGGGCTCATCGTGCCCGGGTCCACGTTGAGGTAGGGATCGAATTTCTGGAGAATCACCTTGAGCCCGCGGTGTTCCAGCAGGGTTCCGAGAGCTGCCGCCGCGAGTCCTTTCCCCAAGGAACTCACCACACCGCCGGTTACGAACAAATACTTCATCTGTCAGGATCAACTCGCCAAAATTCGGTCCAGTATCGCTGCCTGCTCGGGGGTGTCAACGCCGGGTGAATCGTCGTCGGTGAGGAGCACCCGGATTTCCGCTCCGTTCTCCATCGCCCGCAGTTGCTCGAGGCCCTCGACCCGCTCCAGCATCGAGGGTTTCCAGCGCACGAAACGCAGCAGGAAGTCACGGCGAAAGCCGTAGATCCCCTTGTGGCGATAGAAGACGAGGTCGGGCTCCGTGCCGTTCCGGCGGTGCGGGATCACGCTGCGGGAAAAATACAGGGCGCGTCCGTTGCGGTCGATCACGACCTTGACCACGTTGGGATCATCGATCTCCGGCGCGCCTGCCGCCAGGGGATTGGCCGCCGTCACCATCGGCAGCTCGGCGTCCTTCTTCAGGGCCCGGGCGAGCCGTCCGATCAGCGCCGGACTGATGAGAGGCTCGTCTCCCTGGATGTTGATCACGTGGCTGCAGGCCGGCTTTTTCCGGATCACTTCCGCGATCCGATCGGTTCCGCTGACATGGTCGGCCCGCGTCATCACCGCCTGGCCGCCGAACTCCCGGACCACCTCGGCGATGCGCTCGTCGTCCGTCGCCACCACCACTTCATCCAACTGCCGACACTCGCAGCACCGTTCCCAGACGTGGTGGACAAGCGCCTTTCCGGCGATCCGGTGGAGCGGTTTCCCGGGAAAACGAGTCGATCCCCAACGCGCCGGAATCACCCCCAGGACGCGGGCGGGCCCGCTGGACGGGGCGGATTGACGAGGCGCAGGCACGTTCGGAGTGATGTTGGCGTTTTCGTTGCTACCGACAGGGGCGTCTGCGATACTTGGTGATCCGGGCATCTCGGAAAAATAACGCCTTGCCACCGGTCGGTTCTCCTGCCGATAAAACCATACCGCCGGCGGTTCAAGCGCGACTTTCCCACGTCCCCGGAAATCCCTTTCATCCCCCATGCCGTTGCTCCCCCGAATCCAACGCCAAGCTCCCGGAAGTGCCGCCCTCGCCGCGGTCCTCCTGACCATGCCTCTGCCCCGGCTGATGGGCCAGGAACAGGCCGCCCCACCCGAACGGATCGACATCGCCGCGTTTCCCGGCACCCTGGTCGACAAGGTGGTGGTCCCGGTTCCCGCGGAAATCTTCGCCGTCCTCGACAAACTCGATGAACCCAACTGGGGCTCCCAGGTTCACCTGCCGGAAATGGAGCGGGTCGAGGTCGATCGAATGCGACTCGCCCTCATTTTCGGTGCCACCGTGGGCGAGGGCTTCATCGCCGTCGAGGCCGAGCAGACCCGTCCCATCCAGGACATCGGACGGCGGGTCCTGAAACTGGCGGACGCTCTCGGACTCCAGGACGCGGTCGTTCCCCACTGCCAGAGCATCATCGACAGCGCCGAGCTGCGGAACTGGCGCAAGGTTCGCTCGGAACTGGATCGCACCCAGCAGACCGTTCGCGACACCATGGAGGAACTCCGCGACGAGGAACTCGCCTCCCTCGTCAGCCTCGGCGGATGGCTCCGGGGCACCCGCGCGCTCACCCAGCTGATCGCGGAAGCCTACAATCACGACAAGGCGGAGTTGCTCAACCAGCCCGACCTCGTCAACCACTTCCGCGAAACCATCGCCGCCATGAAACCGCGCGTTCGCGATCACGCCGACGTCGAGGCGGTCGATCAGGGCCTGGGAGAAATTCTCGAGGCGCTTTCCGAAGCCGAGGGCGACGAGGGAGGAGACTCCGGCGGGGTCGTTTCTTCTGGCACGGTGAAGAGAATCGGGGAAACCTGCGACGAACTGTTGCGACGATTCTACCTGGAGCCCAAGACGGACAACCCCTGATCCCTTTCCGATTTCGTGGCCCATTCCTTCCTTCGTTTTTCTTGTTCCCGGTTCGCCGTCCTTCCGGCAATCGCCGCCGTCTTCTGCCTCGGAACGAGCAGTGCCCGGGCGATCCTCGACGAGGCCCTCAACGTCGCCTTCGAAGCCGCCATTCCCTACATCGAGCAGGGATTCGAAGTCCGCGAGGACAGCTGGTCCGGCGAGATCCCGTCCGGCGAACCGAAACTGGTGCGCCACCAGCTCTTCCGCGGAAACGAATACTGGTTCTGGCTGGGCACCAGCTTCGAGGGATGCGAGCTGAGCCTCGAGATCTTCGATGGTGAAGGCAACCCCGTCGGCATCGAGTCCTTCACCAGGGACTTCACCGCCGGAGTCCGGGTCCTTCCCTCCAAGACCGGGACCTACTTCCTGCGCGTGACCGTGAAATCCAAGGCAGACTCCGAGGCCATGCTCGACTGGGCGCTCGCATACGGGTATCGGTGAACCGACCGACGGCCGCCGCTTCCCCCGACCGAACCGTGACCACTCCGATGGATACCCAGACACTCGAGTTCGAAAGCCCCCACTTTCTCCAGTCGCTCTTCGCCCACGACCACAAGCTGCTCGACTCGCTGGAGACGACCTTTTCCGTCACCATCACCACCCGGGACGGCTGGCTCAAGATAAACGGCCTGCCCGGCGACATCATCCGGGTGGAGAAAGTCTTCGAGCAACTGGAGGCGGCGCGCCGAAAGGGCGGCGACATCACCCCCCAGACCTTCCAACTGGCCGTCGAGAACGTCATCGAGGGCAAGGACCGGCGCGACCTGGAGCAGATGGTCGACATTCGGCTCCTCGGTTCCGCCACCCGCAAGGCCGTCCGGCCCCGGACCCGCACCCAGTTCGACTACCTCCAGGCCCTTCGCACTGATCACGTCGTCTTCGGCATCGGCCCCGCCGGCACCGGCAAGACCTATCTCGCCATGGCGCACGCCCTCCAGCAGCTGCGCGACCGGGAGATCGATCGCATCATCCTCACCCGCCCCGCCGTCGAAGCCGGAGAAGCGCTCGGATTCCTGCCCGGCGCGCTCGAGGAGAAAGTCCTTCCCTACCTGCGCCCGCTCTACGACGCGCTCTACGAGATGCTGGAGCCGGCCGAGTCGCAGAAGTTCGTGGAGCGGGGGCTCATCGAGATCGCTCCCCTCGCCTACATGCGCGGGCGCACCCTCAACCGCGCCTGCATCATCCTCGACGAGGCCCAGAACACCAGTCGCGAGCAGATGCTGATGTTTCTCACCCGACTCGGCAACGAGTCCAACTGCATCGTCACCGGCGATCCCTCCCAGATCGACCTCCGGCCCGCGCGCAAGTCCGGGCTCCTGGAAGCGATCCGGCGCCTCAAGGGCGTCGATGGGATCCGTTTCATCGAGTTCCAGCGCCGGGACGTCGTTCGCCATCCCGTCGTCCAGGCCATCATCGAGGCCTACGAAACCGGCCGCGCCGAGGAGGAAAGGGAAAACGCCGAGTCGCCGCGGGAACCGGGACGTTTTCGGCGGCGGTCAGCGACCGATTCCGAGTAATCGAGCCGGGTGATCAGTAGGTGAGCAACGAGGAGAGCGAAGAAGTGCGATCGCTGAACCGCACTTCGATCAACGCGGCTGACGCCCCGACCACATTGGGCAATCCGGTGCCCCCGGCCCCGGTGGGCTCGACGGATCCGTCCGGGATGCGAAACCCGACGATCCGGCCCGTTTCGCCGAAATTCTCCTGATGCGAACGCCCCTTGCGCGCCGCCATCCAGGGGCGGCGTACCGCTCCCCTGAGATTGTCCCGGTAAGTGCAGTTGCCCAGCAGGATCGCCTGGTTGGTCTGTCGCGTGGCGCCGACCACGGAGACGAGCACCGCGTAGGTCCCGATCTGGGAATCCACCGCCACGCGCTGGATGACACCGACCTGTTCCCCGCCGCACCCTCCCGGTAGCGGATCTCCCTCCCGCAAGAGGGTGACGATATCCCCGTCATCCTGGAGGAAGAAGAGTCCGCAGTCGTTCGAACGACGCACGCCCTGGCCGCGCAACTTGGCGGTGAAGAGGACCCTGGGGTTGCTCCCGTCGTGCAAGGCCCAGTAGTTCAGGAAACGGTGCCATTCCTCGCCCTGGGCGAGGGTCGCATGGTTCTCCCCTTTCCTGGCCACCAGTTTCAGCGATGCCCCGTCCTCA
>JAUIGT010000160.1 GCA_030432615.1 Verrucomicrobiia bacterium | reverse complement strand
TCGGCCTGATCCTGTTGGTCGCCATCACGGTGACGCTCATCCTTTCCCGCGCCCAGATCTACAAGGACGAACTGAAGCAGGCGCCCCCGCAGTCGAGGCCCGATGCCTGACACCTGGACTCAACCTTCTTCGCAAAAATCATGACTACCGGTGGCTGGATCATCATGACCGTGTCCGTGGCGACGGTGACGCTTCTCTTCGTGTGGAGCATCTACAAGGTGCTCAAGTCCCCGGGCGAGGAGGAGAAGATGCACGGTTTCGAGTTCGAAACCCCGGACGAGAAGACGGGGCACGATCCGTCCTGACGCTCGCTCACGACGAAGGGGGGCAGGTCACTGCGGGCGCGCGACCGCCGCGGCTTCGAGGCCGAACTTGGCGAACATCTCGCCGTCGTGGCCGTAGATGTCCTGGTCGAAGCGAACGCGACCGTCGTCCATGATGGTGCTGGTCCAGTAGACGAGGTAGACGGGAATCGGCTTGGCCAGGTCGACCTTGTGGTCCGGCCGGCTGGAGTCCTGCATCGCGGCCTGGATCGACTGGATGTTCCAGCCCTCGTTCTGCCGGAGGACGAAGGAGGCCAGCAGCGCGGGTTCCGAGACGCGCACGCAGCCGTGGCTGAAATCGCGATCGGTGGCCTTGAACAGGCTGTGGTCCGGGGTGTCGTGGAGGTAGACGGAATTCTCGTTGGGGAAGATGAACTTCACCAGGCCGAGCGCGTTTCCGGAACCGGTGCCCTGGCGGATGTTCAGCTGGCCGGAGGCGACTTTCTGCAGATTCTCCCGGGTCACGGGCAGGACCTCCGCCTTGGGGGCGCCGAAGTAGGGGACGATCTCGTAATTCTCCCGCGGGACGTAGCCGGGATCGTCGAGTGCCAGGGGAACGATCTCGTTCTTGGCGATGCTGAGCGGCACGTTCCAGTAGGGACGGAAGATGAGATACTGCATGTCCCCGTGGAAAACGGGAGTCTGGTGCTTGCCTTTCACGCCGACGATGACGCGCACGGTATCGACCGATCGGCCGCCGGTGAAAATTCGCAGGGCTCCCTCGGCGATGTTCACCTCGAGGTGCTCGGACTGCTCGTAGGCGCGGGGCATCCAGCGGAGACGATCGAGATTGATGATCAGCGTCTTCAAGCGGTGCGACACCGGCTGGTTGAGTTCCGTCATCGTCGCCGGGCCGAGCACGGCGTCGGGCGTGATGCCGTGGCGGAACTGGAAGGACTTGAGGGCTTCCGCGGTTTCCGGGTCGAGGACCTTCGATCGGATCTTGCGGGCCGACTCCGGCAGGTCGCCCTCGGCCCGGAGCCGGGCGCGGAGGAGGGAAACGTCGGAGTAGGGCTCGCCGGGGCCGACATTGCGCGGCGGGGAAGGCAGCGGTTTCCAGCCGCCGAGGCGGGCGATCTCGCGGTAGCGGGCCAGGGTCGCCACGAGGTCACGGTAGCGGGGATCGGGCGGAGCCGACGCGCCCTCGAGCCAGCGGGCGAACTCCCCAGGCCCCTGCTTCAGCGCCTCGTCGAGCAGGGCGACGGGCGAAACCGTGCGGGGGATGGGTTTCCATTTTTCATGAACGGAAGCGGGATCGACGAAACCGTAGGCGAGGCTCTGGATGGTGTAGAGCGCGAGGTGGGTGGTGGCGATGTCCAGCTTCGCCTCCTCGGCGGCGGTCGGGGGCAGTCCCTGCCAGGTCTGCTGCCAGCGGGAGAGATTGAACAGTTCCGGATTGAGGCCGTGCCGGTCCAGGTTGGCGATGAATTTTGCCAGGGCGGAAAGGGAAACACCGTCCCAGGCGGGCGCGTGATTCCGGCCCGCATACCAGTTGCGGATGGCCTCCGGCTCCCCGGCCAGTTGGGTCTTGATTTGGGCCGTCACCTCGGCGGAGGGACGGGCACGCGCCGTCGAGTCCTGGCCGAACAGGGAAGGGAGGGACAGGGGCAGCGCGAGCAGCGGTGCGAGGAGGCGAAGAGAACGAAACGAGGACATGGAAAGCGGAACGATGAACCAACGTTACCATCCACGGGGAGGTGGCGCGACCCAAGAGGGTTTGATGGCGCGCCCAACCCTCTTGGATGAAGGGGGGAGTGGACGTTTCCGAAGTCCTCCGTATTCACGGGATTGGACGCCCGAGTCGGTCAAGGTAGGGTTCCGGCATGCGAAACGGGACACGAGTATTGGCGCTGTGGGCATTTTCCCTGACCGGGCTGGGAGCCGCGGACGGGGTGGATTTTTCCCATGACATCGTCCCGATCCTGAAGACACACTGCGCCGAGTGCCACCTGGACGACGCCAAGAAAGGCGGCTTTTCCATGAACACCCGGGAGGACCTGCTCGCCGGCAGCGAGAACGGAGCGGTGCTCGAGCCGGGCAAGGGGACGGAGAGCTTTTTCCTCGAGGTCCTGACCACGGACGACGACGTCATCATGATGCCGCCGAAAGGCGATCGCGTTCCCGCCGAACAGGTCGAGAAGTTGCGGAAATGGATCGATGGCGGCCTGGCCTGGGAACCGGGCTTCGCCTTCGGCAAGGCGGGCTGGGAGCCGCCGCTCCAGCCACGCGAAGTCGAGTTGCCGAAAGCGGTCGTGGGCCGGGAGCACCCGATCGACCGGCTGCTGGATGCGTATCTCGCCGAGCACGGGCAGGAGCCGACCGGCGTGGTGGATGACGTCACCTTCATCCGTCGGCTCCACCTCGACGTGATCGGTCTGCTGCCGTCGCCGGAAGAGACCGAGACGTTCCTGGCCGACGCGTCGCCGGACAAGCGCGAGGAGCTGATCGATGCGGTGCTGGCGCGCGACATCGATTACGCGGAGCATTGGTTGACCTTCTGGAACGACCTGCTGCGCAACGACTACGTCGGCACCGGTTTCATCGACGGGGGACGCAAGCAGATCACCGATTGGCTCTATCGCTCGCTCGTCGATAACAAGCCCTACGACCAGTTCGTCCGCGAGTTGATTGCGCCGACACCGGACTCGGAGGGCTTCATCAACGGCATCAAGTGGCGGGGCAACGTCAATGCCAGCCAGACCCGCGAGGTCCAGTTTGCCCAGAACCTTGGGCAGGTGTTTCTCGGCATCAACATGAAGTGCGCCTCCTGCCACGACAGTTTCATCGATCGATGGAAACTCGAGGACGCCTACAGCCTGGCCGCGGTCTTCGCGGAGGAGCCGTTGGAAATTCACCGTTGCGACAAGGGCACGGGCGAGATGGCGAAGGCGGCCTGGATTTTCCCCGAGCTGGGCGAAATCGATGCGGAGGCCGCGCGACCGGAGCGGCTTCGGCAACTGGCCGGACTGATGACGCATCAGGACAACGGCCGCTTCACCCGCACGCTGGCGAATCGCGTCTGGCATCGTTTCATGGGGCGGGGAATCGTGCACCCGGTCGATGCCATGCACACCGAGCCGTGGAGCGAGGATCTGCTCGACTGGCTGGCGGTCGATTTCGCCGAGCAGGGCTACGACTTGCGGAAACTGATGCGACGCATCGTCACCTCGAACGCCTACCAGGCTCCCATGGCGCCGACGCCGGACGCTGCGGATTCGGAGGAGTATGTCTACCGGGGACCGATCGCGCGGCGAATGACCGCGGAGCAATTCATGGACGCGGTCTGGAAGTTGACGGGCACCGCCCCCGGAACGCCGACCACCGATGTGCTGCGGATGAAGATTGTCCCGGGGCAGTTCGAAGAAATCGACGTCACCGGGCAATGGATCTGGTCCAACCGCGCCGGGACCCCTGCGGCGGGCGAGACGGTGACGCTCCGAAAGACGATTTCCCTGGAGAGGAAACCGAGCCGGGCTTTCGCGGTCATCTCCGCCGACAACGAATACACGTTGTTCGTCAACGGCCGGAAGCTCAAGGATGATGCGAACTGGATGACGGCCGAGGCGGTTGATCTCGGCGGTGTGCTGAAGGCGGGCGAGAACGAGATTCTCATCGTGGCGCGCAACGCCGGCAGCGGCCCGAATGCGGCCGGGGCATTCCTCGAGGCGCGGCTCCAGTTCGGCGAGAGCGAGGAGCGGCGGATTGTGACCGACTCCAGTTGGCAGTGGACCGCGCGCCAACCGGATCGCCGGGGGAAATTCGGTCGCCCGGTGGAGGATTGGCAGCCCGTCAAGGAAGCGCCGGGGCCATGGGCGGAACGCTTGGCGCCGCAGGTCCGAGCCGGGCTGGCGAGAGCAGAAGGCGCCGGCGATCGCATGGTGCGGGCGTCGCTGGTGAAGAGCGACCTGCTGATGCGTTCGCTGGGGCGTCCCAACCGCGAGCAGGTGGTGACGGTTCGGCCGGAACAGCTTTCCACCCTGCAGGCCATCGACCTGGCGAACGGGGAGATTCTCTCGGCTCTGCTCCAGCGCGGCGCCGAACGGCGGCTGGAGGAGCACGCCGGCGCGACCGCCGGGGAGTTGATCGATTCCCTCTTCCGGGAAGCCCTGGCGAGACCGGCGACCGAGGGGGAACGCGAGATTCTCGTCGAACTGGTCGGAACCGAGCCCGCGAAGCAGGGCGTGGAAGACCTGCTGTGGTCGATCCTGATGCTGCCCGAGTTCCAGTTGGTGCGATAGGTCCGACCCTGTTATTTTCAAGAAAGGAGATCCCATGGAACGAATGTCCCTCGAAGAACGCATCGTTCGCCGCGCTTTCCTGAAGAAGCTGGGCGCGGCCTCGACGGCGGCGATGATGACCGGCGAGCCGCAATTGTTCGGCGCCACCGAAACCAGCGGCGAACACGTGGTCGAGAATCCCGAGCCTCGCGCCGATGCCTGCATCCTCATCTGGCTGGCCGGCGGCATGGCGGCTCCGGAGACCTTCGATCCGAAGCGCTATCTGCCGTTCGAGAAAGGCCTTCCCGTCGAGAAGATCCTCAGCACCTTCCCGGCGATCGACACCGCCGTCGACGGGCTGAAGATTTCCGAGGGCCTGGAGAACGTGGCCCGGGTGATGGATCGGGCGACCCTGGTTCGTTCGCACGTCCAGGCGGACCTCGGCAGCATTCTCCACTCGCGTCACCAGTATCATTGGCACACGGGCTACGTGCCCCCGGTGACGGTGGCGGCGCCGCATCTCGGCGCGTGGATGGCGAAGGTGCTGGGACCGCGCAACCCGGTGATCCCGCCCTTCATCAACATCGGTCAGCGCATCGAGGGCGTGGGCGAGCAGGAGGAACTCAAGGCCTTCACCACCGCCGGGTTCTTCGGCAGCGAGTTCGGTCCGTTCAACCTGCCCTATCCCGAGGACGCGGTGCAGGCGGTGCGACCGCCGGAGGGGATGGAACCCGGGCGCTTCGCGAATCGCTTTCGCCACTACAAGAAACTGGTCGATCGGAATCCGCATCGGGAGTTTCTCTCCGACTACCAGCAGGAATCGATGCTGCGGTCCTTCGACAACGCCCACCGTCTCCTCGAGTCGGAAGAAAAGGACGCGTTCGATCTCGAACTCGAGCCGAAGGAGGTGCGGGAAAAATACGATACCGGGCGCTTCGGACGCGGCTGCCTCCTGGCGCGGCGCCTGGTGGAGTCCGGGGCGCGTTTCATCGAGGTGACGACGGAATACGTGCCGTTCCTTCACTGGGACACCCATGAGAACGGCCACGAGACCACCAAGCGGATGAAGGCGGAGATCGATCGGCCCATCGCCCAGCTGATCCTCGACCTGGAAGAGCGCGGCATGCTCGACCGCACCCTCGTGATCGTCGCCAGTGAATTCAGCCGCGACATGATGATCGAGGGCGTGCCCGGTTCCAACGCCCGCGACCAGAGCCGCGCCAAGACGGAAACGCTGCAGGAGATGAAACACTATGGGCTGCACCGGCACTTCACCGGTGGCACCAGCGTGGTGATGTTCGGTGGGGGCATGAAGAAGGGCCATGTCTACGGCGCCACCGCGGACGAGCGACCGCTGGTGACGGTGGAGAATCCCGTCAGCATTTCCGATCTGCATGCGACGATCTACACCGCGATGGGAATCAGCCCCAAGCTGGCCTACGAAATCGAGAAGCGGCCCTTCTACACGACCGTCGATGGCAAGGGGCAGGCGGTGACGGATTTGTTCGCGTGAACCTCGCTGATGAGGAATGGTAAGAGGTGCTTTGAGAAACCATGAAAGTGTTCTCCCTCTTTTTCGCCTTCCTGCTCCTTCCCTTCGCAGCCCATTGCGAGGATCTGACCGAGACCGCATTCGTCGAAATGCTCGACAACGTCACGCTCGAGGGCACCTGGGCGCCGATCTCGGGACAAGGGATCGGAGAGGAAAAGGCGGACCGCTACCAGGTTGCCCGCGCCGAGCCAAAGGGCGGAGACCGTTGGAACATTGTCTGGAAGGTGCGCCACCAGGGACAGGTGGTCGAGTATCCCATTCCTTCCGTGGTGCGATTCGCGGGCGATGTGGCGGTTCTTGTTCTCGATGACGTGCCCGTTGGCGATGGCAGAACCTGGTCGGCGCGGGTGATGTTTCACGAAGGGACCTACACCGGTCGCTGGTGGAATCGCCAAGGCAAAGGCGGCACCGTCAGTGGTGTCATCAAGAAGGGAGACGCATGAAGCGCGCGATTCTGGCAGGGGTGCTCGTTCTCGGGTTGAGCCTGGGGTGGGGAACCGCGGCGCCGCTGATGGAAAGCGTTCCGGTGAAACTGGGGCCGAAGGCGTTTCGCGATGGGGATGTCATCCAGATTCTCGAAGTGGAATCGACCTCGCCGAAACTGGAGCAGGGAGACTCCGTGGTGGTCCGGGGAAGATACCGCCTGGACTCGGAAGAATCGGCGATGCTTTCCCTCTGCCTGACGCATTCCGAAGGCAACGGAATCGAGGAAGCTGATGCCACGCAAACTTTGCCCGCGGCGGCAGGTTGGCACGAGTTTGAACTCTCGATCCTGATCATGCGTCGCGGAATTCTTCACCTGACTTTCCACGGACAGGAAGAGGGGCGGCCATTCGGTGGGGTGTATTTCGGGACGGTCGAGCAGATGGCGCGGGCGGATCACGGGCTGGTCGCCCACTACGACGTTGGTGCCGTCGTGTTTGCGGCAGATGAGAAGCCTGAGAAATCCGAGGAGCCGGTCAAAGCGGTGAAGCTGAAGTACGACTACGGGTTTTCGAGCGAAGTCGAGTCGCTGATGCGATCGGTCGAGCAAAGCGATCCCAACCAGGCGCGGCATCCGAGGGTGAAGGGCGAAGTCCTCTTGGAAAAGGTGGAGGAGGAAGCCAGGGAAGAAATTCCCCCCGGAGATTTTCACCAGGTGTGGCCTCCGAAAGAATTCCGGCTGGAGAACCGCAAGCCGGAAGGTACCCCTGCAGATCCGGCGAAAATGGAATTGCCGTCTCGACGTCTTCCCGAAACTCCTCGAAAATGACCCTCATGAATCTACGCCTCACTGTATTTCTGACTGCTCTCGGTTCCCTGGCTGCCGGATCTCTCCACGCCGAGGAGACCAAGTCCCTATTCGACGGCAAGACCCTCGATGGCTGGAAGGCGCCAGTGATGAGTTACTGGTCCGTAAACGACGGCGCCATCACCGCGACCTCGTCGAAGGAGAATCCCTGCGATCACAACCAGTTCCTCGTCTGGCAGGGCGGGGAGATCGCCAATTTCGAGCTGACGCTGAAATTCCGGATCGAGGGCACGGAAAAAGCCAATTCGGGCGTCCAGGTGCGCAGCCAGGTGGAAGCGGACGGGCACGTGAAGGGCTACCAGGTGGATATCGCCGACCCCGCCGCGCCTTATCTTGGCGCGGTATACGACGAGAAAGGCCGCAAGATGCTGGCGAATCGGGGCTATCGCACGGTGGTCAATGTCGATGGGTCCATGAACTCGACCCCGCTCTCGGCGGACGATCCCGATGCCGTGCTCGAAAGCTACAAGGTGGGGGAATGGGCCGAATACCGGATTCGCTTCATCGACAACAAGCTGGAAGTCTTTCTCAACGGTGTTCAGACCTCCGAGGTCATCGATCACCAGAAGGAGGAGCGCGAGATGTCCGGTGTCCTCGCGCTGCAATTGCACTCCGGCCCGCCAATGACGGTGCAGTTCAAGGACATCAAGCTCACCACCCTGGATTGAACGTCCTGACGTGGGGCTTGCCGGAATGACACGCTTTCCGCCACCGACCGGTTGAGTCGGGCGGCTTTTCTGGCATTGTCCCTGCGACCTCTCTTCTATCGCCATGCCAAAGATCGATCCAGCCCTGCACCAGGAAAAGAAACCGCCGTGGATTCGGGTGAAGCTCCCGAACAACCCGGTCTTCTGGGACACCAAGGGCATGATCGACGACCTGAAGCTGGTCACGGTCTGCGAGGAAGCCCAGTGCCCGAATCGCTGGGAATGCTGGGGGCAGGGGACGGCCACCATGATGATCGCGGGCGAACGGTGCACCCGGGCCTGTGGATTCTGCGCCGTGGATACCCGCAAGCCGCTGCCACTCGAAGCCGACGAACCCGAGCGCGTGGCCGAAGCGGTGAGGCGCATGAAGCTGAATCACGTCGTCATCACCGCCGTGGCCCGGGATGATCTGCCCGATGGCGGTGCCTGCCACTTCGCCAACACCATCGAGAAGGTACGCGAGGTCAATCCGGAGATGGTCATCGAGGTGCTGACGCCCGATTTCAACGGCCACGAGGATCAACTCTACGTGGTCATGGAAGCCCGGCCGCACATCTTCAATCACAACCTGGAGACGGTGGAGCGCCTGACGCCACTGGTTCGTTCACGGGCCAAGTACTGGCAGTCGCTCAAGGTTTTGAAGAATGCCAAGGCGATGGCCCGCAAGCTCGGGAATCGCTGCGCCACCAAGAGCGGCATCATGCTCGGTCTCGGCGAAAGCGAACCGGAAATCCTGCAGTCTCTCGATGATCTTCGTGATCACGACGTGACCGTGCTGACCCTCGGCCAATACCTGCGGCCCTCGCCGAAGCACCTTCCGGTGGTGGAATACGTGCTCCCGGAAACCTTCGATCGACTCAAGGAAATCGCCCTGGAAAAGGGATTTCGCCACGTGGCTTCGGGGCCGCTGGTGCGCAGTTCCTACCACGCTGCCGATTTCAAGCCGGAGCTGGACCTGGACGAGGATTGATACCAAGTCCCGGAGAAGTTATACCGGATCCAAATAAGATCTGGACGATTTGCGAGACCTTCGGTTCTCGGGGCGAGGCGCGCTGAGGGAAGGTAGCGAGCTACCTGACCGAGGCGGAACGAAGCATCCGGGTGGCGAAGGCTCGCATCACAAAAATCAACCGAAGGCTGGGATCCTTTTTTGCCATTTCAATCAATCGTCCAGAGGTTATTGGAATTCGGTATTACTCGGTTTCCAGATCTCGCTCACCGGCTTCGGCGGTGAGGCTTTCGCCGAAGTCTAGGTATTCCGGGGCGGCCATCATGCGACTGGCGAGGTCGAGGTCGAGCTTGGCTTCGATGGGGCGGGCGCGAATCGCTGCGGCGTCGGTGGCGAGATCGAACTGGGCCTCGATCCTGGCCAGGTCGGAGTCGATCTCCTCCAGCGAAGAGCTGCGCTTTCGAAAAACCGCGAGCCGCTTGCGGAGCAGTTCCAGGGTCGCCGCCTTGCTCTCGCGAAGGGAAGGCGCGGTTTCCTCGGGATCGTCGGCAATGTCGGTTTCGAGATCGGTGATGCGGTCCGCGAGGAGAGTGATCTCGCGATCCGAGTCCGCCGCGTCGAGATGTTGCCGGGCGATGAGCAGTTTCAGGTAGACGGTTTCGAGCGTTTGCAGGTTGGCGAGGTTCTCATCCGCGATCGCGTCGTCCTGGGCGAACTTCCGGTAGTGATCGGTCACTCGCTCGAGCTTGGCCGCCAGCTCTCCATGGCGGTCGCGGTGGGGCGGGGTAAGTTGGAGTATCAGGTCGCGGCGCGCTTCCGATTTTGACTCGTGATCGGCCCAGGCAGTTCGGGCATCGACGAGTTTGCGGAATCGCTTCGAGCCCACCATGGCCCAGAGAAAGGCGGTCTCCGCGCAGAGCCCGAGAAGCCAGAAAGCGGGATGTCCAAACCCGAGAACGATCGTCACCATCACGGCCACGACGTTGACCGGCACGGCACCAAGGAGCGGAATCCGCTCGCGGACGAAGAAGGCTGCCTTGAGATAGCGAAGGAATCGGTTCACGAGCGATCGGGAAATCGCGTCATCATCGCGCACTTCGGATGCGCTGCCAACCGGTCAGGAGATTGTTGATGGCGTCGGAGGCGGGAGGCTCGGCGATGGCGGGCAGGTCGATCCGGAGACCATACTTGGCATAGAGCGTGAACGGGCTCTCGGGCTCCTTGATCGGGATCGACGGGTTGCCCGGGCGAAAACCGTGAACGAGCGATTGTTGTTGGACGCGTTCGCTCATGAGGAAGTCGAGGAAAGTCTGGGCGGCCTGGCGTTCGTCTTTCGAGGTCCAGTCGGCGTCGATGATATAGTAGGGATTGTCGTTCCAGAGGTTGATCCTGGGGTAGACGACCTGGAGGGAGCCCCATCGGCCCTCGGCATTCTTGAGGTAGTCGATGGCCACGTTTTCGTAGACGAAGATGGCGTCGAAGGAGGCCGGCCCCTTGAGCACCATGTCGCGCATCATGTTGCCGGTGGAGTTGGAGAGCCCGGAGACCGAGCCCTCGATCTTTCTGAGCCATTGCTGGAAGGCCGGATCGACGATGTCGGCCATCGCCAGTGGACGGGTCGTGTCGTGGAAGTGGTGGGCCATGAGTGCGAGGGAGAGCAGCCCGCTGTTGGACTCGTTGGGATTGGTGTGACCGAACTTGAAGAAGCCCCACTCCGCCTTGCCGGCGATGGTTCCCCATCCACCCGGTTCATGCAGGGCGTCGGCGATGGTGTTGAAATTCACTTCCTGGTAGTGGGCAACGAAGGCGTCGTGGCGTTCTTTCCAGAAGACGAAGACCATGGGAGAGAGGGCCAGCGTTTCTTCACGGGCGATGGGGTTGCCTCCGCCATACTTCAGTTGCCATTCATCGACGAAGACGTTGCGATAAGCCGAACTCGCGGGGCTCCAGACATGGATGCGATCCTCGCCCGCGATGGTGGCGCGGGCTCCCTCGAGAGAGCCCATGGGAATTAGGTCGATCTCGATCTTCTTCCCGTCCGAAGTCTTCTCGAATTCCTCGACCGCCCAGGTCAGCCAGCGCTTCTTCTCCGTGCCGTAGGCGAGGCGGACCTCGGTCTGTTCGCCAGTCTCGGGTGGTGAACTAGTATCTATCGGGGTGGAAGCGGTCGAGTTCTTCGGAGAGGATGGTGTCGAGCCGGAGGTGTCTCCGCGGTTGCCGGCAATCAGCCACCATGCCCCGACCCCGCAGGCCCCGATGAAGAGCAGGAGAACGAGTTTTCCGAGAAAGGTAAGCCCTGGGGCGTCGTCTTGAGGATGAGCCATGGAATCGTAGGTGGCGGAGGTTTCAGAAGAAGGTCGAGATTTCCTTGAAGACCTCGTCGATGTTCTCGGGGGAGCCTTCGAAGTATTTGCCGCGGGTGACGTCGGCGATTTGCTCCAGGATTTCCGCCCGCGCTCCTTTGCCGTAGCCAATGGTGAAAACGCGGATCCCGCCCGTTTCCGCATCGGCGGCGATGTCGGGAAGCAACTGGTCCAGCGGCAGCTTGCTGTGCTCGTCGGCGCCGTCCGACAGCACGTCGGGACGGTCGAGGCCGGCGGCGGTGGCCGCCTCGATCAGGAGGTGCGCCCACCGTTCGTCGTCGGG
>JAUIGT010000716.1 GCA_030432615.1 Verrucomicrobiia bacterium | reverse complement strand
CGCCGATTTCGTCGCCGACCTGCGCGCCCCCACCCCGAGCGCCGCCGCCGAACTCGTCGCGCCCGACGGAGCCGAATTGCGCCGTTCTCTCGAAATGTCCGAGCAGCGGCTGCATCGCACCATCGAGCGTGCGCTGGAGTCGTGGCATTCCCACCTCGAATACCATCGCCGCAGCCTGGCGCAGAACGAACCGACGCGCGTCATCGAGGATCACTTCCAGGACCTGGACGCCACCCGCGACCGGATGGAGGAAGCCGTCGATGACCGGATCGTCAGGCTCGGGGAACGCTGCGAGCAACTGCGGCGCATCCTCGAAACCAAGCATCCCGGCAACCTGCTCGCCGGCGAATCCGTCCGCCTGGAGGAATGGCGGGCCCGGCTCGATCGCATCGTGGAGGATCGCCGGCGCCACCTGGCGGACGAACTGAGCCACGCCCGCAAGCTGCTCGAGATCCTCAGCCCGAAATCGGCTTTCCAGCGCGGGTTCTCCCTGACCCGCGACGCCGAAGGCAAGGTGATCACACGCGTCGCCCAGGCCGGGAAAGGCACGAGGCTCACCACCCACGTCAGCGACGGCGAGTTCGAGAGCGTGGTGTCGTAGGGCCCGTTCCTTCGACTCCAGACGGCTCTGGAGAGCCGTCCCTCCAGGCAAAGGAAAATCGCTTCGTCCCCCGAACTACGGCGTCCACCAAGCGTCCAACGCTTTCCGCAATTCGGCGGCAATCCCGGGATGCTGATCGATCACATTCATCGACTCAACCGGGTCGAGTCGGACATCATACAGGGTCGGGTCACCGTTCGGCAGGTAGCCGCCCCACGGCTTCTCTTCCTTCCCGTGGAGATGCGGGACGATGAGCTTGTAGTCTCCTCGGCGCGCCCATCGATAGGCGATGTCGCCGGACGGATCATCGAGCGAGGTGGCGTCTCCCGGATAGATCTCACCGAAGATGGTGCGGTCGGGATCCGGTGATGCCTTGCCCTCGGCCGCCGGCAAAAGGTTCACGCCGGGCAGCGTTTCACGCACCTCCTTCCCCGCGTCCGCCGCCGCCAGCAGCGTCGGCACCAGGTCGATGCTGTTGACCAATTCCTCGTGGGTGGAGGGCTCCACCACCCCGTCCCAGCGCAACAGGATCGGGGTCCGCAATCCATCATCGAAAGGCGCGCGCTTGCTTTCCTTGGTGTGGGCGAACTCGACCTCCCTGCCCTTCTGCGGCGTGCGACTCGGGCTCCAGCCGTTGTCGACCACGAGGACGAAGAGCGTGTCGTCCGCCAGGCCCTTGCGTTCCACATAAGCCACCAGTTCCCCCACCGTCTCATCGAACTGGGCGATGGAGGCGTAGTAGGGAATCTCGTGCTCCTTCACGCCCGGCCGGCTCCGGGCCAACTCGTGGAATTTCTCCGGAGAATCGTGCGGCTGGTGCGGCAGGTAGGGCGCATACCAGACCAGCCACGGCGTTTCCTTCTCTGCGCAGTCATCGATAAAATCGGTGATCGGCTGCATCGTCTCGCGACCGATCTGCAACCCGGCATCACCGTTGCCATGCGCCACCCGTTCCCCGCTGGCGAGCTTGCGGACACCGCCGTAGGTCTGGCTCGCCGGCGGAGGCTCGAAGGTCGTCATCCCCTCGGTGAAGCCCCCGTTGCGCCAGTGGCCTTCCCAGAACTTGCCCGTCTGCAGGGAACGATAGCCTTTTTCCTTCGCCAGGATTCCCGGCAGGGTCGGCACCTTTCGAATCAACTCGAACTCCCGGCTCCGCACGCGCTCGTATTCCTCCCGCGACGTCATCCGGTTGTAGGCGGAATTTCCGGGCGGCCCGTGGTTGAAGGTAACCCCATGCTGGTGCGGGTAGAGGCCGGTCAGCAAAGTGACGAGCGAGGGACGACAGACGCTGGTCGGCACGTAGCCGTTCACGAACCGCGCCGACCGCGCGGCAAGCGCGTCGAGATTCGGCGTGTGCACGCGTTCGTTCCCCATGAACCCGAAGTCCCGATAGGTCTGGTCGTCGGAAATGATGTAGACGATGTTCGGCGGCCCGGAGGCGTCCAAGCGACCCGCCAGGCCAACGAAAATGGCGACGGCCAATGTGAAAAATCTCCCGGTCTTCATTCCAGCTTTTCCAGGGCGATGCCGTTGAGGCGCATCAGTTCGTTGCCGGGCGCCGAGACGACTTCCGCCTTGAGCTCACCTTC
>JAUIGT010000159.1 GCA_030432615.1 Verrucomicrobiia bacterium | reverse complement strand
CACGGTCCAGCCCCGGTCGGATTTCTTCAGGTTCAACTCGTCGGACGACGACTTGATGCGGATCTGGGCCACGTCGTTGATGGGGAAGTTCGGAAAGATCTTCTCCCGTTCCGTGGTGCTGGTGATGGTTTCGACCTTGCCGGGGCCGCTCAGCTTGAGAATGAGAGCGACGACGCCGACGACGGCGAAGATGACGAGGAGGCGAATCAGGGCTTTCTGTCCCATGGTTCTTTCGGAAGGTTGAGTTTGGGGAAGGTGAAGAGGGTTCGTTCGGTGGGATCGGTCAGCGAGCGGCGGTTCGCAGGCGCCGCGAAACGGCGAGGAAGATGCCGACGAGGATGACCAGCACCGGCATCAATCCGGTGGTCACCAGCTTGATCAGCAACTGGGCGAGATCGAAGTCGCGCTTCATCTCCTTGTTCAGTTCGCGGACCTTCTTGTTCATGGTCACCTGTTCCTCGCGGAGGTTTTCCAGCTCGGACTGGACCTCGGGCGAGAGCAGCGCTTCCTGCACGTCGCCGGGAGTCTGGCTGAGGATCTCGTTGATCCGCTGCTCGGCCTCGCGGGCCTTGGCTTCGAACTCGGTGAGTTCGCCGCGGAAGTTGGCCTCCGCCTCGCTGAGCCATTCCTGCAGCTTGGTGAAAGGCCGGCGGCTGGATCCGCGGCTGCGGATGTTGATCAGTTCCGGATCACCTGAGAGCTGGTCGATGGCGTTCTGGATCAGGCTGAGGTTGCCGTTGAGCGGTTCGGGGATGCGGATGTTGAGGCCGGGGATGGTGTTGAGGCGGACGCAGACCGCGTCGTAGAGAAAATCGACGTCGGAGATCAGGAGCACGACGCCTTCCTTCTCGCTGGCCTTGAGCGCTTCCGGTTGCTTCTCTTCGTCGGCCTTGGCATCGTCGCCGGCCTCCTCGTTCTTCGCGGCGGCATCGTCGCCTTCGGCCGCGGCATCATCCTCGTCCGCCTTGGCCGAGGGATTGCCGTCGGGGAAGGCCGTCTTGAAGTTGCCGGAGAGGCGGCTGATGATGGAGTAGGAGGTGTCCGAGGGTTGGAACTCGTCCCGCAACCGGCGGATGGCGTCTTCCTGGGTGGGATCGGCCTCGAAGGAGCCGACCAACTGGGTCTGGGTGCTGGTGACGACCAGGTCGGTCTTGGTCAGGCCCTCCGGCGGGGTGATGGTGAAGCCACCCGGGGTGAGGAACTGGGCGTTGGACACGAAATTGGTGATCGGGTCGTCGGCCGGCATCGAGTCCTGGTTCAGGGTGATGAAGGTCGGCACGAAGTAGCCCTGGCGCATGATCTCGGTGCTGTGCTGGAGATCGGCGACCACCTTGGTGTCGTCGTACTGCACGCCCCAGGCGCCGAAGAGTTTCTCGAGATTGGAATTCGGCGCCGGTCCCTGGGCGGCCTGCATGGGATTGCCGCCGGCGCCCATGGCGCGGGCGTAGAAGAAGCTGGGATCGACCGCCACGATGACCTTGCCGCCCTTGAGCAGGTACTGGTCGATGGCGAACTGGGTGTCCTCGGCGACGTCGTAGGGGTGCAGAACGATGAGCGTCTCGGTGTCGGCGGGAATCTCCTCGGCGGTGGCGGGGAGGAACTCCACCGTGAAATCCTTGCGCAGTTCCTCGACGAAGAACCAGGGCGGGGTGGCCCCGCCGCCCTGCATGGGATTGCCGGAAAAGCCGCCGCCGATCTGCATGGTGGTCATGATGCGGATCACCGAGCCGGCGCCATCGTGGACCCGGGCGATGGCGCGGGTGAGATCGTACTCCAGGAGCGTCTCGGGACGGGCCGGGAGGAAGGGCAGGACCTCGGTTTCATCCACGCAGCTCACCGCGATGCCGAGATAGATCTCGCTGCCGGTCATCTGCGACATGCCGCGCTGGAGTCCGTCGAGGATGGCGGAGTCCTCGGCGTCGGTGGCGGGCTCGGGATTGAGCTTCTTCACCTTGACGGTGCCGCCGGACGCCTTCTGGTATTCGGCGAGCAGTTCCTCCACCCGCAGCGCGTAGGCCTGCTCGGCGGGGGTCATGAACTCGGAGGTGTCGTTGGCGTAGAAGCGGATCTCCACCGGGGTGTCGAGCCGCTTGAGGATGGACTTGGTCCCGTCCGAGAGGGTGTAGAGATTGTTCTCCGTCAGGTCCACGCGGCCGCCAATGGCGCCGGCGATGAAGTTGACGAAGACGGCGATCAGGAAGACGACGACGACGCCGATGATCGCGGTGGGAACCCGGCCCAGCTTGCCGTGGTGATCGTGCCGGGCACCGGAGGACTTCGAGGAGGCTTGGGCTTCGCTCATGGTCTCAGTGGGGTGGAAAAATGAAACAGGGTTGAGTCAGAGAGTGAACAGGGTGGGATCGTTCGTTCGTCAGGCGCGCTTGACGCGCAGCACCACCGCCGTGCTGAAGAGGCAGAAGGCGATGAAGGTGAGGAAGAAGATGATGTCCCGGAATCCGAGCACGCCCTTGGCCAGCTCGGAGAAGTGGGGCAGGATGCCGATCCCGTTGATGAATTTCAGCACCGGCCAGAAGACCAGCCACCCGCCCTTGAGGCTGGTGACCGCCTGGGACACCGGCTGCAATCCGCCGAGCCAGAGCAGCAGGCAGATACCGATGGAGATGAGAAGGGCGACGATCTGGCTGCGGGTGAAGGCGGAAACCACGGAGGTCACCGCCAGGAAGCAGAGGGCGGTGAGGAAGGTGGCGACGAAGCCGGCCATGATCACCCCGTTGTCCGGGTTGCCGAGGTAGTTGATTACCCAGACGATGGGGAAGGACAGCACCAGCATCGCGAAAATGACGACTCCCGCGGCGAGGTACTTGCCGACGATGGCGTGCCACGGGGCGATGGGCATGGTCAGCATCAGCTCCATGGTGCCGAGCCGCTGCTCCTCCGACCAGAGGCGCATCCCGACGGCCGGGGCGACGACCACGAAATACCAGGGCAGGTACTGGAAGTAGGAGACGTAGAGGCTCGCCTCGCCACTTTCCAGGAGACCGCCGAACCAGAAGGTGATGCCGTTGGAGATCAGCAGGAAGATGACCACGCAGACGTAGGCGATGGGCGAGTTGAAGTAGCTCTTCACCTCGCGCTTGAAGATGGTGCGGACCTCGCGGGGCAGGGCGAAGAGCAGCAGCGCGATGAAGATGGCGGTGACGATGACCGCGGGAATGGCGAAGTTCAGCAGGAGAGCAACGGTAGCTTCCATGTCGGGAAAGGTGGTTTCTGGGGTTTCCGGGAGAAGAAGGAGAACAGGTTTCCGATGGGCTCAGTCTTCGGTGTCGGTGCGGGTGATTTCGCGGAACAGCTCGTCGAGGCGGCCTTCCTCCACCCGCAGCTCGTGAACCTTGAGGCCCTTGCTGACGGCGAGTTGGAAGATGGCTTCGGGGAGTTGCTTGTCCTTGCCCTTGTTGGGCAGGACGCGGGCGGTGATCCCGTTCTCGCTCGATTCGAGCACGTTGACGCCCTGCACCTCGGCGAGTTTCTCGAGTTCCTGGCGGATACCGCTGCTGGCGAGTCCGGTGGCTCGGAGGAAGACGGCACCGGCGTTCCTGGCCTTGGCCTTGAGCTGGTCGGGCGTGCCGTCGGCGATGATCCTTCCGCGGTCGATGATGATGGCCCGGGAGCAGGAGGCCTCGACCTCCTCGAGGATGTGGGTGGAGAAGATGATCGCCTTGGTCTCTCCCATCCGCTTGATCAGGTTGCGGACCTCGTGCTTCTGGTTGGGATCGAGACCGTCGGTCGGCTCGTCGAGGATGAGGACCTCGGGATCGTGGATGATCGACTGGGCCAGGCAGGTCCGGTGGCGGAACCCTTTCGACAGGGTATCCACGCTCTGCTGGCGAACCCGCTGGAGAAAGCAGGTGTCGATGGCCTTGTCGACGGCGGCGTCGATCTGGTCGGCGGGCACTCGGCGCATCTCGGCGCAGAAGCGGAGGAAGTCCTCCACCGTCATGTCCGAGTAGAGGGGCGCGTTTTCCGGCAGGTAGCCGATTTTCGACTTGGCGGCGATCTCCTCGTCGAGGATGTCCGCGCCGCCCACCGTGATCTCGCCCGCCGAACACGGCAGGTATCCGGTGACCATGCGCATGGTGGTCGATTTGCCGGCGCCGTTGGGGCCGAGGAAACCGAGAACTTCGCCTTTTTCGACGGTGAAGGAGATATTGTCGACGGCGACTTTCTCCCCGAAGTGTTTACTGAGGTTTTTGACTTCGATCATGATGAACTGACGTTCGATTCCAGAGAATGGCGCAGCCAGAGGCGCTCCCAGGAAGAGAACCCAGTTCGCAAACGGACAAACGAAATCTCGAGCGGAATTTCCTTGCCACAAAACTGGGTTCTCGCAAGGGCAAAATATCCATCGTATGTCCACCATTCGGCCACGAAACCGCTCCGGACAATGGCGTCATTTCGTTCAGACAAGCGGTCGCGATGGTGACGCTTCGACTGATTCGTTGAAAGGCGAAAGCGATCTGCCGCCCGGCTGCGGCGGTCATCCTCTCATTGCCAGCGTGGAAGATCCTTCCAATACCAAGCCCAAGGATTGATCTGACGATTCAGAGTGGAAAAAATGGAGATTCAGCCTTCGGCGATTTTCCAGGATTCGGGCCGGTTTTCTCCGGGTGCTTCGTTGCTCGTCGCTTGCGATGCCCGCACCGCCCCTCCTCGTGTTCGCCCCGAAGAAAACCGCCTCCGAAAATCGTCAGGTCATTCCGTGGAAGTGGTATAGGGTGACGCCATGAAACTCCACAGCTGGAACGTCAACGGGATCCGGGCCGCGCAGAAGAAAGGCTTCGAGGATTATCTCCTGACGCAGAAACCCGACCTGCTCCTGGTGCAGGAGACGAAAGCCCAGCCCGACCAGGTGGAGTTTTCCTCGGCCCTGGACGACTGGCGGGTTTTCTGGAACTCGGCCGAGAAGAAGGGCTATTCCGGCGTGGCCATCTTTTCGCGCGAGGAACCGCTGGAGGTAAGCACCGGGATCGGCATGACCGAGCACGACAACGAGGGGCGCGTCCTCACGCTCGAGTTCCCCGATTTTTTCGTCGTCAGCGTCTACACGCCGAACGCCCAGAACGAACTTCGCCGGCTCGACTACCGGCAGGAATGGGACCGCGATTTTCTCCGGTACATCCGCACCTTGGAAGAGACGAAGCCGGTCATCTTCGGCGGCGACCTCAACGTGGCCCACACCGAGCTCGATCTCGCGCGGCCCAAGGCGAACCGGCGGAACGCAGGGTTCACCGACGAGGAACGCGCGGGTTTCGACCACATCGTGGAGGCTGGCTACGTGGACAGCTTCCGGCATTTCCATCCCGGCGAACCCGACCACTACAGTTGGTGGAGTTTTCGAGGGGGAGCGCGGGCCAGGAACGTGGGCTGGCGGATCGATTATTTCTGCGTTTCCTCGAGGCTGCGGGATCGAATGAAATCGGCCGCGATTCACCCCGACATCACGGGTTCCGACCATTGCCCGGTGGAACTGGTGCTGGACTGATTGACAGCGGGCCTTTCCACTGGTTCGTAGACGGACGGAAGCGGAACGCGAAACGACGTCATGGAATACCCGGAGGCGGAACAAGGCGACTTCATCAGCGGCATCTACAACTATTGTGACCGCTGGTGCGAGCGTTGCGCGATGACGGATCGCTGCAGCCAGTTCGCCATGGCGGCGGTCATGGACGCGGTCGATGGGGTGGAGGTGGAATTGCCCGAGGCCGAGCCCGAGCGGGACGCGAGTGATTTCTGGAAGCCGTTCGACGAGGGCGGCGAGGGGTTCGGAGAAGGCTGGGACGAATCGTCGGACGAGGATGACGTCGAGGACGTGTGGCTGGAGGACGACGAAAACGACGAGAGCGAGGAGGAATCCTTCCGACGCCGCGAGGCGGAGCGAGAAGAGGATCGCAATCATCCCTGCTCGGTCGAGTCGATGCGCTACCTGAAACAGGTTCGCGACTGGCTGGAATCGAATCAGGCGGAGCTGGAGGAGCGCGGCATCCTCATGGAAGCCAACACCGAGCCGCGGCGATCGATCCACTCCGACGAAGTCGTGGAGCGTCAGCGGGACGCCATCGAGGTGATCTCGTGGTATCACTTCCAGATTCACGTAAAGCTGCAGCGCGCGCTCGGCAGTCGCCGCACCGAGGCCGAGATGCCGCCCGACCTGCTGGTCGATGACGACGGAGTTCCCTTTCCGAGCGACGCCGACGGATCGGCCAAGGTCGCACTGGTGGGGATCGATCGGAGTCTCGCCGCCTGGAGCCTGTTGCGCGACCGGTTGCCCGACCACGCCGAGGCGATCTTCGAAATTCTCGTTCGTCTCGACGGCGTGCGACGTCTCGCCGAGCGCGAGTTTCCCCAGGCGCGCGCCTTCAAGCGCCCGGGATTCGATTCGTGAGAAGAGGCCGCGGGGCGAGACCCGGTGGCTCGCGGCCCGCGACCGCCTGCCGGGTCGTCGGTGTTACGGCTTTCCCAACCGATCCAGCACGTTGCGCGTGATGCGTTCGACCGCGGGATCCTTGCCTTTCAGGCCGTGCGCCCAGTCGGTGGTGCCGGTGGTGACCACGGTGCCACCGCCCTCGGTGGTGTAGAGACCGAGCACGGCGTGGCCGCTGTGATCGGGGCCGGGCCATTCCTCGTACCACCAGCTGTCGCCCGGAGCCCACTTGGCGGGGGCGGTGGCCAGGATGGTGAAACTCTTCGGCGTGCCGTCGCGATGGGTGGGGTGGGGGAGACCGTCGCGCCACTCGATCTCGCAGCCATCGCACTCGTAGCCGACGATGGTGTCCTTCCCGCCGAACTCGGCGCCGCTCTCCAGCTGCGTTCCCTCGAACAGCCAGTGGTCGGGGCGATGCACGGTGAAGGCGCCGCTTCCGTCCATCAGCTGGCCGTGGCTCTTGTGGTAGCCGCCGTGGAGGAAACCGACCCCGGTCATTTCGTTCTCGGGTCGCCCGACGAGGTGGTGACCCCACAGGGTGGCGAGCAGGGGAATCTCCTCGGCGGTCGAGGAATAGAGTTCGTCCTGGTTGAACCACTGCTTCCACGAAAGGAGTGACTTGGTCGCCGGGTCCCAGCGCACCTGCCAGCAGCAGGTGTTGCCGGAGAAGAAAGCCACGTTGCCACCCGCGGCGGCGTAGTTCTCGATGGTGTCGCGCATCGGGGCCGACCAGTATTCGTCGTGGCCTAGGCTGAGCACCAGTTGGTAGGGCTTCACGATCCCGGGCCGCAGCTCGAGGTCGAGGTTGGTGGCGTATTCCAGCGCATACCCGTTCTCCTCGGCCCAGGCGACGAAGGGCTGTTCCCAGCGGCCGAATTGCGATCGTGGGGGACGCAGGTAGGAAACCTGGTGTCCCTGCAGTCCGGCGCGACCGTGGAATCCGTAGAGGCTGGATCCGCCCCAGTTGTTGTAGGCGTTGTAGGTGTTGGTGGCGAGTTGAAGCAGGATGCGGGCGTTCTTGCCGGGCTCGGCGGCCCGGAGGACGAAGTAGCAGCCGCCCTCCGCCGTCCGGCTGTTCCATTGCGTGTACTTGCCGCCGTTGTCGCGAACGGTGAGGCGGACCTCGTAGTAGCCGCTCTTCCAGTCGCCGGGAATCGGCAGGGTGAAAGCCACCGGCCAACCGCAACCCTCGGCGGAGGCCTTTTCGGGAACGCCGTATTCCTGACCGCCCTCGATCTTCGCCTTCTGGAAAACGACCTCGCGGTCCTTTCCGATTCGGGCGATCTCCAGGTCCCACGTGGGCGAGGTGGTGGAGACGTGCAGTTCCAGCTGATCGCCGGGAGCGTAGCTGATGTCGCCGGCGTAGCCCTCGATGTAGAGCGAGCGTCCGGCATCGATGGCGTGCGAAACGGCGGCCGGGAGGAAAACGGTCGCGAACAGGGCGGCGAGGGCGCTCTGGCGAGTGGATGGGATTTTCATGGGTGCCAGACTACCCGGTAACCCGCTTTTCCGGCAATGGGGAAGGCTGGCGCATGGGCGGGAGATTGGGCTTGGAATCGGGCCGCCGAATTCCGATAATGCAGGGTATGAGAACGGAACGGATGCAAGGACGGGTGACAATGGCGGTGCTGGCGGTGGTGACTCTTTTCGCGGCGGGTTTCGCCCCGGCGCAAGGCGAGAACGGCCGATTCGGTGAAGGCACGATCTTTGCGAAGATCACCGGTGACTGGGAAGGCCGCGGCGAATTGAACAGCAACGACGGCACGGTGACTCCCGTGACCGAAACCTGGACCGGGAAGCGGGAGGGGGAGGCGACCTTCGAGATGACCGGCACGCGTACCTTCGGCGACGAGGAGCCGCATACCTTTACCTGGCGATACCTCTACAATCCGACCACCGAACTGATCGAGTGCGAGATGACCATGTCCACCATGGAGCAACCCATGCGCTTCGAGGTGCAGGTCAGCGAGGCGGCGGGGACGGTGACCCTGAAGGGGCCGCTGGGAGACGGGGGTGAGTTGAAGATCGTCAACAAGGTGACCGATGGAAAGATCGTCGGCGAGGTGACCATGACCGACGCCAACGGGAACCAGTCTCTCACCGGCACCGTGGAGCACCGGCGTCCCGGGAAGTGGGACGAATCGAATTGATCGCCCGACTTTCACCCCGATGAATCGCCGCCCGCTTTCGCTCGCCATCTGCCTGCTGGTTCCTTTCGTGATCCTGGTCCTCGGTCTCGGCCTGGCGGGTTGGCAGGGATACCAGGCCAGTATCGATCTGCGGAAGGAAAACGGGCGCGGCCTGGTTCCGCCGGGATTCACCGTGGAAATCGCCGAGGCGGGCAAGCACACGCTCTGGCTCCACACCTACACGGTTTTCGAGGGCGAAGCCTACGAATCGGGCGACCGGCTCAGGCCCGGAGCCAAGTTGCTGCTCGTGGACGAATCCACGGGGGAAGCCATCGATCTCAATCCCTACGTGTCCGCCAGGAAATCGATGGGAGCCGAGCGAGCCGTTTCGCTCGGTACCTTCGAGGTGGGGAAGCCGACGCGGCTCGGCATCATGGGAAGCGGTTTCCCTGACTCGGCCGTGCTTTCGGTGGCGCCCGTCAAGCTTGCGCAGGTGTTTCGCACCATCGCCGAAGTCGGGGGCATCGCGGCGTTGACCCTGTTCGCGGCCATTCTCGCGCTCATCGTTCTCCTCCATCGGCGACAGAAGTCGATGGAGGCCGAGGCGAAGATGCGCACGTGATTTGCGGGCGGCGATGGTCAGGAATCTCCCGCCAGCGCATGGCGGCGAAAACGGTCGCGCATCGGCTTCGGCCAGGCGTGGAAGTTCACCGGGAGCGACGGGGAAAGCGGGAGTCGCGACGCGTTCGAGGAGCCGCGAGGGGAAGGCGGGGACGGATTCATGGCAGGGGCGATCTCGGAGAGTGAATCGATTTTCACCGGTGCGTTCAGATGGCGGCGAGGAGTTCGTCCCGCCGGGAGCGGGCCACTTCGAGATCGCGGGTCTTCAGGGAGACCCGGACGCGTTCGGCGGTGTAGTCCGGCTTGTGGAGGGTGAAATGACACCACCAGGTTCCCCGGTTGTTCCAGAGATGGTGGTTCGGATTCTCGTCGTCCACCCGGACCGCCAGTTGGCCGGGCACGCCCTTCGCGTTGGTCTTTTCCCCGGCGGAAGCGCCGGCCGTCAGTTCGAGGATGTCTTCGTAGCTCATGTCGTGATGCAGTTAGTTTTTCAGGTTAACCACACCAGGATGTCGGCGGGGCTTTCACCGCCTCGAAAAAACAAAAAACGCCGTCGCTCGCTGGAATCAGGAGGGACGGCGTTGCGATTGTTTTCCGTGGGGGATCGCTCCGCTGGAGAATTTCTGTTCGGGAATTTTCATCCCGCACATCGGAGGCTGCCGGTCTTTCGAGGTCCGTCAGCATCCAAGGCACCTTGGCTTCTCCATCGCCAGGTTGCCGGACTCGCTCACGCTTTCACGCTCGCGAGTCGCTCCTGATGTTGAAGGCAGGATAGCGGACGGCGGCAAAGACGCAAGATTGGTTTTTGTCATACAGGTTTTGGCGAACCGAGAACTGATTACTGATTACTGATCCTCCTCCTTCTTGCCCGGATACGGATCACGAAGGAGAAGATCAGGCCGAGGGCGCCGAAGCCGGCAATGGTGAGGCTGATGACCGCGCCCCACCAGTGGGTCAGGTTGACGGTGCCGAGTGGACGAACGGCCTGGCGCAGGGGCAGTTCGTGCATTTCCCCGGGCGAGAGCCGGTAGAAGCCCTCGCCGCTGACCGCGAAGAGTTCGGTATCGTCGCCGGTCTCCGGGGCGAATTTCACCAGCTTGCCGGGGGAGTAGGACCAGAGCCGGTTGAACTGGTGGTTGCCGGCGAAGATTTCCTCGCGCCAGGGATGAAAGGTCTCGCCACCATCAGTCGATTCGAACATGCCCTCGCCCTTCGCGGTCACGAGGATGCGTCGATTCTCATGGCCGTGGGGAGACAACGCGATCAGGTCGATGTAGGCGTCCCCGCTGAAGACCCCGGTGTCGAGCCGTTCCCAGGTGTCGCCCGCGTCCCGGGAGCGCCACAGGCCCTTTTCCGTTCCCGCCCAGACGGTGCGGTTGGTGGCGAAGTCGGGAGACACCGCCAGCTCGGCACCGTAGTCGGCGAACTGGAGGCCGTTGGTGACGTCGGTCCAGGTTTTTCCCCCATCGGTGGTGCGAAAGACGAGGCTGTTGTTTCCGCCCCGGGCGGAACTGGTGAAACCGGTGCCGTCCTCCGCGAAGTTCGGTGACAGGGCCAGCGACTGCATGTACTTGCCCTCGGTGCGCAGCGTTTCCTCCCAGGTCAGTCCTCGGTCGTTGGAACGAAACACGGCGCCGGCGCGAGTCTTCCCTTCGCCGTAGCGGCAGCAGAACAGGATGGTGCCGTCGCTTGCGAACTGGTTGGAAAACCGGACCCGGTCGGGGATGACGTCCTCCCCGTCGGCGAATTGCGTCAGCTCGACCTGTTCCCAGCTGTCCCCACGATCCTCGGAATAGAGGAACCAGTTCCGCAATCCCGCGAAGATCGTCTGGTCCAGGGCGTAGTCGGGAGAGTAGGTGATGCTGTGAAAGCGTTGGATCTGGGCATACTCGTCGTTGCCCTCGCGCAATCGCTTGGCCTGGGTCCAGAAAGAGGGGGCGAGGTCGCCATTGATCGGTTCCCAGCTGGCGCCGGCATCGCGGGAACGGGCCGCTCCCTTCCAGTAGGTGATGGCTACCAGCTCCCGGTCGTTCGCGAAATCCGGGGAGACGTCGAAATCGATCAGCAGCGTCTGGGGCAAGGTCTCGATTTCCGTCCAGTTGGCGCCGTGATCGATGCTGTGAAAGAGCCCGTCGTAGCCGGCCAGGAACAGCGTTCCATCGACGACGCTGGTGCGCAACACGGTGAACTGGGGCAGGCCGCGCCGGTCGCCCTGCTGGTCGGTGGTGAGGCCTTTCGCGCCGCGGACCCAGGTGACGCCGCCGTCGGTGGAGCGGAACACGCCGTCGTTCCAGGTGACCGCGTAGAGATCGCCCTCGGCCCCGCTTTCCGAGGCAAAGTGGGTGATGCGCTGATCGGTGAGGCCGGTGTTCTTCTCCGCGAACTCGCCGTCGGCCTGCTGCTCGAAAATGCCGGCGGTGCCGAATCCCAGCAGGGCGCGACCTTGCGGTCCCTCGTGATAGGCGGTCGCTCCGGCGGGATCGGGACGCGAGAAGATCTCCTCCCAGTTCTGGCCGCCGTCCCCCGACTCGAAGAAGCGCCCCTTTTCGTCGCCAAACACCAGGGTGCCCGTGTTCCCCA
>JAUIGT010000158.1 GCA_030432615.1 Verrucomicrobiia bacterium | reverse complement strand
ATTCGGCCAAGGCGCCTACAAGTTCTCCGGTGGTCTCCACGGCGTCGGCGCCAAGTGCGTCAACGCCCTCTCCGACTGGTTCAAGGCGGAGGTCTATCGCGACGGAAAGATCTACTCGATCGGCTTCGAACGGGGCAAGACGACCAAGCCGCTCGACGTCATCGGCGACCTGGAGGATCCCTCGCGCACCGGCACCAAGATCAGCTTCTTCCCCGACGCGACCATCTTCACGGCGGGTGCCGACTTCAATTTCGACTACCTCACCGCCCGGCTGCGCGAGCTGGCGTTCCTCAACCCCGGGATCACCATCGAGCTGATCGACGAGCGCGGCGAGAAAGAGCGCAAATCCACCTTTTTCTACGAGGAAGGCATCGTCCAGTTCGTCCGCCAACTGGGTGAGAACAAGGACCTGGTCCACCCCGAGCCGGTGGTGCTGAAAGGCAAGCGGATGGTGCCGATCGATGACGCCGGCAAGACGGTCGAGGACGAGTGCTACGCCGACATCGTCATGCACTACACCGGCGACTACCATGAGAACATTCTCTGTTTCGCCAACTCAATTCCCAACGGCGACGGCGGCGCCCACCTCAGCGGGTTCCGCTCCGCGCTGACCCGGGCGATCAACAATTACGCCAAGGCCAACAAGCTCCTCAAGGACAAGGATCCCGCCCTTTCCGGCGAAGACTGCCGCGAGGGCATCATCGCCGTCATCTCGATCAAGCACCCCAACCCGCGATTCAGCTCCCAGACCAAGGAGAAACTGGTCAACAACGAGGTCGAGGGCGTGGTCGGTTCCATCACCTACGACGGGCTCAACACCTACTTCGAGGAGAACCCGGGCATCGCCAAGCGCATCGTGGAGAAGGTGGTCAACGCCGCCCGCGCCCGCGAGGCCGCCCGCAAGGCCCGGGAAACGGTCCGGAAATCGGCCATGACCGGCGGCGGCCTGCCCGGCAAGCTGGCGGACTGCTCCTCGCGCGACCCCGCCGAGAGCGAGATCTACATCGTCGAGGGTGATTCCGCCGGCGGCTCCGCCAAGCAGGGCCGCGATCGCCGCACCCAGGCCATCCTCCCCATCCGAGGAAAGCTGATCAACGTGGAGAAGGCCCGGCTCGACAAGGTGCTGCAGAACAAGGAAATCCAGACCATGATCACCGCCCTCGGCGCGGGGATCGGAGACGGCGAGGGAGAAGGCGCTTTCAACCTGGAGAAGGCCCGCTACCACAAGGTCGTCATCATGACCGATGCCGACATCGACGGCGCCCACATCCGCACCCTGTTGCTGACCTTCTTCTGCCGCCAGATGCCCGCCCTCGTCAAGGCCGGCTACGTCTACATCGCGCAGCCCCCCCTCTACAAGATCACCCGCAAGAAGAAGGAGCAGTTCGTCCAGGACGATTCCCAATTGAACCGCATCCTCATCGGACTCGGCGCCGACGACGTGGTCCTCAAGACGGGCGCCAACGGGGACGGCGACACCTTCACCGCGGACACCCTCAAGGAAATCCTCGAGATGCTCGCCAAGCTGAGCCGCTACGGGGACGTCATCGCCCGCAACTCGGGCGATTTCGAGACCTACCTCAACGAGGGCGTCGATGGCAAACTTCCCGAATACCTCGTCCAGATCCGCGAAGGCAACGAGGTCTACGTCCGGTATTTCCTCGATGAACGGGCGCTCCGGGATTTCGCCACCGAGAATCCGGACCTCCACCTCTTCGGGCGCCGCGAAATCGATACCGCCGGCAACGACGATTCCGAGGGCGGCGAGGAAAGCGCTTCCGCCGCCGGAGGCAACGGCAGCGGTCCCAGCCGCCGTGCCCGCCTCGTGGAGATCCACGAAGCCACCTCCATCGCCCGGCTCCTTGGCCGGCTCGGGGATCTCGGCCTCGACATCGAGCATTTTTCCTCCCAGGACGAACCGCTTTTCCAGGTCATCGAGGGCGACGGCGACCATGCCAAGATCCACCCCGTATTCAGCGTGCCCGAGATCCTCGCCACCGTGATGGAAATCGGCAAGCGCGGCATGGAGATCCAGCGCTACAAGGGTCTCGGAGAAATGAATGCCAAGGAACTCTACGCCACCACCATGGATCCCAAGTTCCGCAAGCTGCTCCGCGTCAAGATGGACGAGGACAATGCGGTCGAGGCCGACAAGATGTTCACCATCCTGATGGGAGACGCCGTCGAACCCCGCAGGCAATACATCGAGGACCACGCGCTCAATGTTCGAAACCTCGATGTCTGAACCCGCTCGGGTGATGGGTGAGGAGTCGAGAATGATCAGTCACCGAGTGATGATCCCAATGCTCCCTCAATCCTTGTCCACTTCTCGCTGATCACTTTTTGCTAATCACTTCCCCTCAACGACCCCGTGGCCGATCAACCTGACACACCCGCCCCGACGCCCCCTTCGCCGGAAGAAAGCAACGTCGCCCCGATCAACGTGGCCGACGAGATGTCGAAGTCCTTCCTGGACTACTCGATGTCCGTCATCATCTCGCGCGCCCTGCCCGATGCCCGCGACGGACTCAAGCCCTCCCAGCGTCGCCTGCTCTACGCGATGCACCACGACCTCTCGCTGTCGCCGACCAAGAAGTATCTCAAGTGCGCGCGTATCGTCGGGGAAACCATGGGTAAGTATCACCCCCACGGCGACGGGGCCATCTACCCGACACTCGTGAACATGGCCCAGCCATGGTCGATGCGCGACACGCTCGTCGATGGCCAGGGGAACTTCGGCTCGGTCGAAGGCGACCCGCCAGCCGCCATGCGATATACCGAGGCCCGGCTCACCCACTGCGGGTCCATCCTCATGACCGACCTCGAGAAGGACACGGTCGATTTCGTCGCCAACTACGACGAGACCAACCACGAGCCGACCGTCCTTCCCGCCGCCATCCCCAACCTCCTCGTCAACGGCGGTACCGGGATCGCCGTCGGGATGGCCACCAACATTCCTCCGCACAATCTCGGCGAAGTCGTGGACGGCATCTGCGCCACCATCGAGAATCCCGGCATCACCATCCAGGAGCTGACCACCCTCGTGAAGGGGCCGGATTTTCCCACGGGTTGCATCATTCTCGGGCAGCAAGGCATTCGCGACTACACCGCCACCGGTCGGGGCAGCATCCGCGTGCGCGGCAGAGCCGAGGTGGTCGAGGACGCCAAGGGGCGCGAGCAGATCATCATCAGCGAGATTCCCTACGCGGTGAACCGCGCCAAGCTGGTCGAGCGCATCGCCGAACTGGCCAACGCCAAGATCCTGCCCGAGATCAGCGCGGTCCGGGACGAATCGGACGAGAACACCCGCGTCGTCGTTGATCTCAAGCGCGACTCCCGCGCCCAGGTGGTGCTCAACAACCTCTACAAGCACACCCAGTTGGAGACCACCTTCTCGGTCAACATGCTGGCGCTCGACAATCGCCGCCCGCGTCTCCTCAATCTCAAGGACGCCATCAACTGCTACATCGAGCACCGGCGCGAGGTCGTGCTGCGCCGGACCCGCTACCTGCTTGGCAAGGCGGAAGAACAGGCGGAAAAGCTGGAAGCCTACCTGCTCGCCCTCGGCAACCTCGATGATTTCATCCGGATGATCCGCGACTCCAAGACGCGGGACGAGGCCCGCGAGAAGATCAAGGCCTACACCTTCGAGGCCAGCGCGGCGGAAGCGCTCGGCATCCTCCTCCGCGACCAGGAAAGCCTCAAGATCGAACCGGGCCGCTATGTGCTGACCGACAAGCAGGTCGATCACATCCTCGAGCTGCGCCTCTACCAGCTGGTCGGACTGGAGCGCGACAAGATCAAGAACGACTACGACGCCCTCCTCGAGACCATCAAGGATCTGCTCGACATTCTCGCTCGCGAGGAACGCGTCCTCCAGATCATCAAGGACGAACTCCAGGAGGTGAAGGAGCGCTTCGGCACCCCCCGCCGGACCGATTTCGCCGAATACGAGGGCGAGATCGCCAACGTCGATCTCATCGCCAACGAATCGAACATCATCACCATCTCCCACCGCGGCTACATCAAGCGCACCCAGGCCAGCGAATACCGCACCCAGGCCCGCGGCGGCCGCGGCCTCAAGGGCATGGAGACGCGCGAGGCCGTCGACGAGGAGGACGAGGCGGATTTCGTCGAGCACCTCTTCGCTGCCACCGCGCACGACTACCTCATGTTCTTCACCGACACCGGACGGGTCTACGTGGAGCGCGTCTACCAGATTCCCGAGGGCAGCCGCACCTCCAAGGGACGTTCGATCAAGAACCTGCTCAACCTGCAGCCGGAGGAGAAGATCGCCGCGACCCTGCGCATCATCGCCGTCGGCCAGGAAGACAAGGACGCCACCTTCGTCGAGGACCAGTACGTCCTCTTCGCCACCCGCAACGGCAAGGTGAAGAAGACCCGCCTCAGTGATTTCCGGAACTACCGCCGTGACGGCATCATCGCCATCCGCATCGAGGAGGGCAACGAGCTGATCGACGTCAAGCTGACCACCGGCGAGGACGAGATCTGCCTCGTCACCAACCAGGGCTACTGCCTCCGGTGCAAGGAAACCGACATCCGTCCCATGGGCCGTCCCAGCGCCGGCGTCATGGGCATCCGCCCGCGGGGCGAGGACTACCTCGTTTCCCTGATCGTGGCCGAGGACGGCGCCCAGTTGCTGGTCGCCAGCGAACGCGGCCTTGGAAAGCGGACCAATTTCGAGGAATACCCGACCAAGGGTCGCGGCGGCAAGGGCGTCATCACCATGAACGTCACCGAGAAGACCGGTCCGCTCGTCGGCGCCCTCAAGGTCCTGGAGGAAGACGAGATCATGCTCATGACCTCCGCCGGCCAGAGTGTGCGGATTCGCGCCGCCGAAGCGCGCCTGACCGGCCGCAATGCCCAGGGGGTGAAACTCATGAATCTCCGCGAAGGCGAGAGCATCCAGGACATCGCCCGCGTCGTCACCGACAAGAACGAGGACGAAGCCACCGACGAGGCCACGGGCACCGGCGAAACCGAAACCGACAACGAATCGCCGCCCGCTCCGGACACCGAGGCCTGATCGCGCGAAGCTCCGGTCAAAGGGGGTTGGGTGTCGCATTCAACCCTCTTGAGTGGTTCGGTGGCAGCCGCCTGTGCTATAGTGCCGGTCGCTTTGACGCATTCCCACGCAGCCTTTCCCGTGGTCCGGTTACTCTCCGTCCTCGGCGCCCTTCTGCCGCCGATGTTCGCTCATGCCCAGGCGCCGGCACCTCCCACCACCAATACCACCGCCACGGCGGTTCCCCAAGCGAAGCAGGTGCGGGTGATCGCCGATGATTCCGAGACGCGCACCGCGTTCGCCAATTTTGCCGATAGCCAGCTCAACCAGTTTCGCGCCTTGATGAAGGAACGGGACGACGCCTGGTCCTTTCCCATCGAGCTGCGTGTGTCCGGCAACGCCAACGATGTCGTCGAGGGAGCCACTGCCGCCATTCCCCGGCAGATCGAACTGCTGCCCGACGGGCGCATCAATCTCCAGCTCTACGTCCGGCTGCACAATCGCTACGACCAGGCGGAGGTGAACCGGCGCTTTCTCCAGCTGCTGCTCTACGAGATGATGACCCGCCAGTTCGCCGGTCAGCCGAATGCCTTCGACGAGATCAACCTGCAGGTCCCCTACTGGTTGATCCGGGGCCTCGACGAACTCATCCAGCACCGCGCCGCCGGACGACCCAGCACCCTTTTCGCCGGCATCATCAATTCGCGGGAAGTCCTGCCGATCGACCAGATCCTCTCCCGGCGGGAAAACGAGACGCTCGACCCGGTATCCGACGCCGTCTTCGGAGCGTCCGCCGCCGCTCTCGTCCAGGCCTTGCTCGACCTGGAAGACGGCGCGGACAGTCTGCGCGCCTACCTCGCCAGCCTGCCGAATCGCCGCAAGGAAGGGACCGACGTCGATCCCCAGGCGGAACTGCGAGGTCACTTTCCCGGCCTGCGCGGCAGCGCCGATGCGCTCGAGAAATGGTGGTCGATCCAGATCGCCAGCATGGGGGAACTGCAGGCCTTTGAATTCTACCCCCCCGACAAGACCGAGATCCTGCTCGACCAGGCCCTGGCCATCGACCTGCCGGCCGAAAAGGTCGAAAAGGGCAACGGGATCCGGAAGTTCCTTCCCCACACGAAGCCCAGGGAAGCCTTCCAGGGCCGCGTCCACGACTTCGAGAAGTTCCTCGACCACGACCAGGCCAAGGCCGCCCTGGAGCAATCCCGGCTCGCCCTCAAGACCCTAGGGCTGCGCGCTTTTCCGACCTATCGCGGGATCGTGCTCCGCTACGAACTCGCCGTCATCGACCTGATCAACGGCAAGGAGCGCGGCGTCGCCGGCCAACTGGAGAAGCTGGACCAGGAACGCGCCGGAGTCGGCAAGGCGATGGAACGGGTCTACGACTACATGAACTATTTCGAAGCCACCCAGGCCGAGGGCGGCAGCGAGGCCTACGAGCACTACCGGGCCATGAAGGAAAAACTCGATCAACAGCATCGACCGCCCCGCAAGGACCGCATTTCCCGCTACCTGGACAAGCTGGAGCTCGAGTTCGAGGGGCAATAGGGTTCGAGTGATGAGTCATCGGTGAATCGCCAGGAAAGGCTTCCCGATCGAACAGGCCCACTGCTCTGCGGGAAACCGCGAACCAAAAACCGGGCACCCGGAACCCCGAACGCAAAAACTTCCCTCGGACGCTCATACGTCTTTGCATCCCAGACGATTCCGCCCATGGTCCACAGGCATGGGACACGCCTTCGAATTCAACCCCGTCTCTCTCCCCGAACCGATTCAAACCGCGAACCGGGAGATCCGCACGCCCATCCCCCACCCCGACGACCGCGAGATCGTCGAGACCCTGCGCCGCTGTGAACCGCGCTCCATGAGCGGCCAGCCGCTGGTGGTCTGGAATTGCGCCGAGGGTGTTCATGTCTTCGATCGCCACGGCAACAAGTGGCTCGATTTCTCCTCCGGCGTGCTCGTCACCAACGCCGGCCACGGGCGTCCCGAAGCGGTCGAAGCGCTCACCGAGGTGGTGCAACGCCCCTTGCATCACTCCTATTGTTTTCCCAACGCCGAACGCGCCGCGCTTTGCGAGTATCTCGTCGATCGGTGTTCGCCCGACTACCTCGACAAGGTGTTCCTCCTCACCACCGGTTCCGAGGCCATCGAGTGCGCCATCAAGATCGCGCGCGCCCACGGTCACAAGCACGTCGGTCCCGAGAAGGATGTCATCGTCACCTTCAGCGGCGACTTCCACGGCCGCACCCTCGGTGCCCAGATGGCCGGCGGCATCCCCGCGCTCAAGGACTGGATCGTGAATCACGACCCCTGCATGGTGAACGCCCCGATTCCCGATGGATTCCGGGGCACCGACACCAGTTTCGACGGCTTTCTCAAAGCGCTCTCCGAAGCCGGAGTCGAGCCGCGCCGGGTCGCCGGCGTCTGCCTGGAAACCTACCAGGGCGGCACCGCCATCCTGCTCCCGGACGACTACATGAAACGCCTCCGCGCCTTCTGCGATGAAAACCGGGCCCTGCTCATCTTCGACGAGGTCCAGGCCGGCTTCGGTCGCTGCGGCAAGATGTGGGGCTTCGAGCACTACGGCGTGAAGGCCGACATGATCGTCTGTGGCAAGGGCATCAGCTCCGGCCTTCCCCTCAGCGCCGTCATCGGTCACTCCGACTGGATGGATCACTTCCCTCCGGGGTCCATGACCTCCACCCACACCGGGAATCCCGTCTGCTGCGCCGCGGCGCTCGCCAACATCAAGGCCGTCGTCGAGGGCGGCATGATCGAGAATGCCGCCAGGATGGGCGAGATTTTCCAGGCGCGGATGAGACATTTCGAGCAGAAATATCCCAACCACGTGGGCAAGGCCGACGCCGTCGGCGCCGTCGCCGCCGTCCAGATGGTCACCGCTCCCGGCAGCCTCGATCCCGATCACGACACCGCCTTCGCCATCGTCAAGCACGCCGTCGAGCGCGGCCTCATGCTCTTCGGTCCCGTCGGCACCGGTGGCGGCACCGTCAAGCTCTGTCCCCCGCTCTGCATGACCGCCGAACAGGTCGAGGAGGGTCTCGACGTGCTCGAGGAGGCGTTCGACGCGGTTTGCGTGGGGCGCTAGGAGAGAAAGGTGATCAAGATCCCGCTTTCTCTCCCCGAATGCGCAGGTTCCGCACCTTGACGGATTTGCCGGCGGCGAGCCAGCTGCGACTCTTCGGCGTGGCGAGGTAATCGTGTTGGGCGCGCAACTCGTGACCATCGAGATTGGCGGCCATCCGATCACCGCTCCACTCGACCCTCAGGCGGTGCCATTTGTCCGGCTCCACCTTCAGCGGCAGTCTTGCGAGGACGTGAGAGGGCTTCACCGAGTCTTCAGCGATACTCAGTCCTCCGGCATTGACGATGACTCGACCGACGTGCTTCTTCGCGTCGCAACCGACGAGAAAACTACCGGCGCCCTCGATGAGGAAATCCACCTCGATCACGGCCCTGGCGAGCCCGACCTGGTGATGAAGCACGGGGATGTGCTTCTCCTCCGGAAGGTCGAGCACTTTGAGAAGGCCCCCTTCCGGCGTCCACTTGCCCTTGGCCACGTGGAAGCTTTCCGCCAGCGGAAACTCGAAGTCGGGCGCGATGAGTAGAGGCAGCTCCCGCCCGAAGAGCATCGGCTTGGCGGAATCATCGGCTTCCGCTGCAAAAAGCGGCAAGAGGATGGTGGCAAGGATGATGGGCAGGTTTCTCATGAGAATTGGTGGCCATTGATCTTCTAGTCCGCCGGAATCACCTGGATATCGTCGATCTCGATCCCCCGCTCACCCCCGTTCTGCATCCAGAGCAGCTTTCGTTTGCCGGCGTTGAAGCAGGAACGCTTAAGGGTTTTCGTCCAGGTGCCGCCGTCGAGATCGACCGTTGCCTTCGCGCCGCGAAATTCAAGGCGCACCTCCCGCCATTCGTTCGCGGAGAGGTCCACCTTTTCCAGGGGAAGGAACTCGTTCAGCCGAAAGGCTCCGCTGACGGGATCGGCGGGACGGCCCGTATTCTGCCGCTGGGGGTGATCGGGATCGAGAGAATGACTGTCGACCTGCAACTGGACACCGGTTCGAAGCAATTTGACTCTAAGCATGTGATCGACACTGCCGAAACCATCATCACCATCGACGAAGAACCACAGCCATCCACCCGGTCCGAGATGACGAAACCGAAAGGTGATGGTCATGTCTTTCCCGTCCACCGGCAGATAGACCATCGGGGGATACTTTCCTCCACTCTCGCCACGGGTCCAGAGAACTCCGTCCCTCACCGAGGTGTTCTTGTTCGGGATCGGCGTCAGGAACCTCGACGCTTCGAACCCGTCTCCGAAGGTCTCGTGAATGCCGATGCGGTCAGGCTCACCAGCCTCGATCCCTCCGAGCTTTCCGAAAAGCAGGAGAACCAGTCCGAATCGAAGCAGGGCCTTCACTTTTGGGATAATTCGAATGGATCGACACGTCGCGCACGGCAGTCGGCAGTTCATTTCCCAATGCAGTAGACCGCATTACCCGAACGCGAGAACAGCTGCCCCTGGATCGGCGCCAGGGTGGCGCGAAAGATTTCCTCGGAACCCGCCCCGACGGAGTTGCGGGCCACGATCTCCAGTTCCTTGCCGGGTTTGACGACGATGACTTCGCCGTTTTCGGCCTGGAAATAGACGAGGCCGTTGGCGACGAGAGGCGAGGCGGAAATCGGGGCGTCGAGTCGTTCGCTGTAGTAGGTCTCGCCGCTCTTGGCGTCGTAGGCGCTGAGGATGCCGGACATGCTGGAGATGAGCAGGATGTCACCGACGACCGCCGGCGACGGCAGGTCGCGCCCACCCTTGCGGCGCGCGTTCCAGAGCCGATGGGTCTTGGTGACATCGCCGCTGCCGCCGGGCTTGACCACGTAGGTGTCACCGGGCTTGCCGTTGACGACGTAGAGTTGACCATGGGCGAAATCGGGAACGGGAGCGCCGCGACCGTTGAATCCTTCGCAGAACCACAGCTCGGTGCCGGTGGCGGGATCGTAGGCGGTGACGCCGAACTCTCCGTTGAGCACCAGTTCACGGCGCTCGCCGGTCTCGATGAAGATGGGTGTGGACCAGCCACCGCGCGGGGCATCCGGACGCTTGGCGGTCCAGACGGTTTCGCCGGATTTCTTGTCGAGCGCAACCAGCGAAGAAGGCCCTTCGGCGTCGCAGTTCTGGATGACGAGGTCGCCGTCGATGATCGGTGACGCGGCCACGCCCCAGGGACCGGGAAAGGCTCCCAGCTTCTTCTCCCACAACGGTTTGCCCTCGAGGTCCCAGGCGTGCAGCCCCCCGGGACCGAAGAAGGCCACCACGACCTCGCCGTCGGTGGCGCAGGTCGAAGTCGCGAAGCTGTTCATCTTGTGCGGCGTCTCGGAAGCGGCGACCTCGATCGCTTTCTCCCAGAGCAGTTCGCCCGACTTCCGATCGAGGCAGTGAATCCAGCGCTCGCTTCCGTCGTCGCTGGCGCTGGTGACGAAGAGCTTGTCGCCCCAGTTGACCACCGAACTCTGCCCATGACCCTTGAGTTCAGCTTTCCATTGGACCGCGCTCGCATCCCACTCCACCGGGAGATCGGTGGCGCTCGAATGCCCGGTACCGAGCGGACCGCGGAATCGCGGCCAGTTTTCCTCGGCGGAAAGCGATGCGGGAAGGCAGGCGGCGACCAGGAGGACAGCGGCGAGCGAGCGGAAAGCGAAAGCAGGTAGGTTCATCGGGGAGTCGAGGGAGTCGTTGTCGCCCAACCTTCGCGGAATCGCATTTTCCTGGCGAGTCCGTTTTCGTGCCAATGTGGCGCCGGTCTTTCCCGACGATCTACCGACGGAAAACCCGCCAGCATCAAACCGATCCGACCTGACAAGGCTTTGTTACAATGAGGCTACGTTCTTCTTGTCATCCCGAGCGAGCCCGCGAGTCGAGGGATCTCCCGCCAGCGGGACACGAATGCCCAACATCCCGGCACGTGACCGGCTCCCGCCACGCCCGCACCAGCACGAACGCCAGGCAGCGTCTTGTTCACCGGCCAATCGAAGCATTCGTTTCGTTCCTTGGGATGACACGAATAGCCGTGCGAACGGCTTGATCGATGACTTGAGTCCAAGCTACCCGGCGGAGGATGTCCTAGTCGTTCTCTCCAACCGGAAGGAACTGCACCGCGTCGGCGATGACGTATTTGCCGTCGGTCCCGTCGGTGGAGATGCGCACGAACGACTGCTTTCCCGCCAGGAAACGAAACGTGCCCAGCGTTCGGAACAGCTTTCCATGCGGCGGCGTTTCCTGCTGGTCGATCCGTACCACGGTCTCCCCATCGGCGTGGCGAATGGTCACCGGGGTGTTGGTCGATCGGCGGATGTTGTAGCAATGCGAGAGGCGCACCTCGTAGCGACCGGCCTTGGAAATATTCGGCGTCCAGGTGACCGATTTCTCGCCCTTGCCGGATTTCTGATCGTGCAGATACCCGATGCCCACGTAGGGTGGCGTGTGGGTGGAATACTGCCAGGTTCCGACGAGTTCGGCGTCGGTTTCATCCAGGACGATTCCCGGCAAGGCCGCCGGATCCGGAACCACGAAGGGCACCAGTTCCGGCTTGTCGACCTCGCCGGGCGCATGGGTATTGGCGACGGCGTCGGGGTGAGGCCGAATCGCTCGAGGATTTTCGGACGACCGATCATCATCATCCGACCAGCCGACGACGGAAATCGCCAAAGCAACGATT